>CAZIWW010000001.1:0-25440 GCA_964543275.1 uncultured Bdellovibrionales bacterium
CGTAAACTGCCCAAACAGATTTTCTCCTTGGCCAGCGCTTTATTAAGGAAACATAGGTCGGGAAAATTCCCGGCCTAAATTTTTTTATATTGAAATTAGCTGTGGTATGTTTTGTTTCAGTATACTAGTATACTGAAGTATTTATGAAAGGAATTTTTTGACTTCTCCTTCAATTTCTTTGTAGTTTTTCAACCACTTAATTTTCTCATCCCTTCGAAACCAAGTCATCTGCCGCTTGGCGTATTTTTTTTCAGCTTGGGCAACTTTATCAACCAGTTCTCTTTTTGAAATTTTATTTTGCAAATATAAAGGAATCCAGTAATAGGCAAGTCCGAAGGATTGAATTTTTTTCCAGCTCAATCCCTGCTCGTGTAATTTTTCTACTTCCCTAACCATGCCTTGCTTGAAGCGAGTATTTACTCGTTTTTCGATATTTTTATAGAGTTTATTTCTGAGCATGTCAATTCCAACTTGTAAAAATTCATAATCCCTGATTCCTGCTCCATAATTCCTTTTTGGGACTTTCCCTAACGTTTTGGTTATCTCAATAGCTCGGATTAGCCTAACTTTGTTGCGCTTGTCGATTGTTCTTGCTCGACTAGGATCTATTTTTTTCAACATCTTGAATAATTTTTCGGTTGAATGTTTTTCCAGTCTTTTTCTTAGCTTCCAATCAGGCTTCACTTCTGGAAAATTAATATTATCCACGATGGCTTGAATCCAAAAGCCGGTTCCCCCACAGATGATTGGTAACTTACCGCGCTTAAGTATATTTTCAATTATTTTTTCGGTCTGTTTTTTGAATTTGGCGACGTTGTAATCGGTGCAAGGGCTAACAATGTCGATCATATAGTGAGAAATATTGCTTGAAATGTATGTTTTATAGATGTCGGATCGCTCGACTACGCTCGGGACTTCGCCTGATAAATCAGGCTCGATTTTTCCAGTTCCCAGATCAAGTCCGCGGTAAACCTGGCGGCTGTCGGCGCTGATAATTTCGCCATTGAATTTTTTAGCTAGTTTAATAGCAATATCGGATTTCCCGCTGGAAGTGGGACCGAGAACGACTAGGATTTTGTTTGGTTTTATTACTTCTCCCTCAAGTCCAAATGTCTTCGCTTTGGCGATTTTAACCTTTATAAATTTGCCAACTAAGCTTTTCTCGTTTGAATAAAACATAACTTTTTTGTGGGTGCGGGCGTGGCCCAGATACTTAAAGTCTCCCTTTAATTTTCCCTTTGTGAAAGAGGGAGGGATAATTTTATCGACTAGAACTTCAACGGTTTTTCCAATATATTTTTTATTTCTCGCAAGCGCTGTTTCTTCCAAAATCTTCGTTAAAACTTTTTCGCGCCGCTTCTTTTCTTGTTTGGAAATATTATCTTTCATTTTAAGAGCGGCGGTTTCGGGACGGGGAGAGTATTGGGAAATATAGACCATATCAAATTTAATTTCCCGCAATAGCTTTGCCGTGTTTTCGAACTGCTTTCTAGTTTCGCCGGGGAATCCGACGATAATGTCGGTGGAGATAGCTGGTGTGATTTCTGGTTTATATTTTTTGTAGGCGGCTCTGATTTTTTTAATTAACTTTTTATAATGTCCAACGGTATAATTCCGGTTCATCTTTTTCAAGATTTTATTGTCTCCCGACTGGACTGCTAAACTGATATACTCGCAAACTTTTTTGCTCTTGGCAATGGTTTCGACAAGCTCATCAGACATATCTTTAGGGTTGGAAGTGAGGAACGAGATCCAGAAGTCGCCGGGAATAGCGTTGATCATCTTGAGGAGATCGGCAAAGCCTATAGCGTGCCTTTTCGCACTTGGTATCTGGTGTCTTGCATTTGGCGTTTTTTGAAATTTGAAATTTGAAATTTGGAATTCGGATTTGTAACTGTTCACGTTTTGTCCCAATAAAATTATCTCTTTGCAATCTCTTCTAACTAGATTTTGCACTTCTTTCAAAATATCTTCAGCCGGTCTGGAATACTCCCTGCCGCGGGCGTATGGGACGACGCAATAAGTACAGAAATTGTTGCAGCCGGTCATAATCGGTACATACATAGTATAAGAGCTGGTATAATTCGGTGTGATTTTAAGATAATTATTGCATAGCTTGTTTTTTGTATCTGGCATTTTATATCTGGTATTTAGTATTTTTGTTTTTTTATTTGCACCTGATACATTATGCCTTATGCTTTCTACGAATTTCCCAATTTTTCTTGGGAATTCGTCAATCTTGCAAAATAAGCCGACTTTATCTTCCAGTTTTTCTTGCACGTCCTTCCTATGCGCCAAACAGCCGGTGAGAATAATTTTCTTATTTGGGTATTTTTTCTTAAGATTATAGATTTGTCCGCAGGCTCGATCTTCGGCGCTTTGGCGAACGCCGCAGGTGACGAACACGATTAAATCCGCCGACGCCAAAGCTTTGGCGGGCGAGTCAGTCTCGTTTTTAAAAGCTGGTTCTAGGTCCAGCTTTTCTAAATATGCGGCGACTCTTTCGGCGTCGGAATAATTCATTTGACAACCGAACACTTTGATGTGATAGGTCATAGGGAAATTAAGGTTATAGCTGTGGGAATAGCTGTAGACGCGGAAAGTAAGCGTTTCTTTGTTAATTAAATCTATCCGGCTTTGTTTTAGTTTATAAATTAGTTAAATCAAATTTTTAATCAGGTGGCGATTTTATAATAACTTTTGCGATACAATATACAATACGGATGACTTATAAGATCTTTGATAGCGTCCAAATTTTTTGCGGCTAATAGTTTTTTTGCTTTGCATAAATTTGTCTTATAATCTATTGCCTTAAGCCTATTTTCTCACAACTTGCTGTCTATTTCTTTTTTTATTTTTTCTAAAAACTTTTCAATCTTCATCATTCCAACATCTCCTTTCTCCCGATTGCGCACTGCCGCAGTTTTTGCTTTCTGCTCTTTGGCGCCGACGATGAGCATATAGGGGATTTTTTGTTTCTCGGCTTCGCGGATTCTTTTACCAAGAGATTCGGATGATTCGTAGATTTGAGAGCGAATGCCGGCGGATAAAAGCAGTGAATTAATTTGTTCTCCATATTTCTTAAATTTATCACTGACCGGAATTACTTCGACTTGGACTGGAGAAAGCCAGAGAGGAAAGGCGCCAGCGTAGTGTTCAATGAGAAGCGAGAAGAATCTTTCCAACGATCCCAGGGGAGCGCGGTGAATCATAATAGGTGTTTTTTCTTGGCCGTCTTTATCAATATATTTCAGATTAAATCTTTGAGGCAGCATAAAGTCTAATTGCACGGTAGCGCACTGCCACTGGCGTCCGAGACTGTCGCGGATTATGATATCCAGCGATGGTCCGTAAAACTTAGCTTCTCCCTCGGCTCGAATAAAGTCGTAACCTTTTTTCTTGAGAGCGGCGGCCACGGCCCTTTCAGCCATTTTCCAAATTTTGTCGCTTCCCAAATATTTATCTTTGTTTTTTGGGTCGCGCAGAGTTAGCCACATCTCGTAGTCTTTGAAACCGAAAATTTTGTAAAGATGTTCAATGTAATCAATTACTTCCATAAACTCGTTAACGATTTGATCTTCGCGGCAGAAAATGTGGGCATCGTCCTGGGTGATGTAGCGCACTCTAGCTAACCCCGAAAGCTCGCCGGCTTGCTCGTAGCGATAAACGGTGGCTACCTCGGCTACCCTGAAAGGAAGTTCTCGGTAACTTCGCGGCTTATATTTGTAGACGCTGATGTGCATAGGACAGTTCATCGGCTTTACCAGATAATCCGTCTTGTCAATCTTCATCGGAGAATACATTTTATCTTTATAAAGATCCCAGTGGCCGGAGGTGATCCAAAGATCCTTTTTGCCGATATGAGGAGTGTAAATGTATTGATAGCCGCGCTTGGTTTGCTCTTCCTGAATAAGTTTTTCAATTTCATGTCTGATGACAGCTCCTTTGGGAAGCCAGACAACCAGTCCGGGGCCTATCTCTGGAGGAATCATAAACAAGTCCAATTCTTTTCCGAGTTTTCGATGGTCTCTTTTCTCGGCTTCTTTTATCATTTGAAAATATTTTTTCAGTTCTTTCGAAGTTTCAAAGGCTACGCCGTAAATTCGCTGAAGCATTTTGTTTTTTTTATTCCCTTTCCAATAAGCTCCGGAAATTTTAGTGAGCTTAAAAGCTTTGGGGTTAATTTCCCCAGTTGAGTCAAGGTGAGGCCCGGAGCAGAGATCAATGAATTTTCCCGTGCGATAGATAGAAACTTTTCCAGATTTTGCCTGCTTGCTTCGCGACTCGGAGCGAGTCTGGCGGGGCTTTTCTTTCTTGATATCTTTAATTAGTTCAACTTTGTAAGGCTGTTTGGCTTTTTTGAAATTTTTTATGGCTTCTTTAATATAAATATCGGCTTTTTCAAATTTATAGTTAGCCTCGATAATTTTTTTCATTTTATTCTCTAGAATTTCCAAATCTTCCGGAATCAAAGTTCTGGGCAGATCAAAATCGTAGTAAAATCCGTTTTCAACGGCCGGACCAACTCCAAATTTGGCTTCCGGGAACATTTCCAGAACGGCGGCGGCTAGAACATGGGCCAGTGAATGGCGGAGAATTTCGATTTTTTTGGGTTTTTTAAGTTTAGCCATAATATTTTACTTAGGATAATTTAACTTCTATAATGATGGTAATATTAAATCTTTATGCTGGCAAGTTAGTTGGAAGCTAAACTTCCATTATGGAAGCTTAGCTTCCACGCGGATGACAATCTTTCTCAAATAGATTAAAATAGGATTAGCCCAAGAGCATTGTTTTGTATTTTATGTCTCCAACCAAAAGAATCCTAAAAAGACTAGTTATAGTTCTCATCTATGTGTTAATTGCGGCTCTGCTTGGGCTGGCGGCCTACTTTATCGTCAAGCCCAAGCCGACATGTTTTGACGGAATTCAAAATCAGAACGAAGAGGGTGTCGATTGCGGCGGGCCGTGTGTTAAAAAGTGCGAGACTCCAGTTATAGATAATTTAAAAATTGAAGAGAAGGCAATTGTGACTGATGGATTCGGCAGCTACGATGTGTTGGCAAAAGTAACCAACCCGAACGCCGAATTCGGAGCAGCCAGCTTTAAATATGTCTTTGATCTTTTAGGAAGTGATGGGGAAATTCTCGAGAAGAAAGAAGGAACAAGCTTTATTCTTCCAGCCCAGACTAAGTATATTCTGGCTTTCAACTTAAAGCCGCGAATAGAACCAGCTTCTCTGGAGTTTAGAATCATATCTTTTAAATGGTTGAAATTTCTTGAATACGAGGAGCCTTCCATTGATGTTTATTCCAAAGAGTTAAATATTGTCAGCAGTGGGATTGGCTTTGCTGAACTTAAAGCTAAAATTAGAAACCGGAGCGATTACGACTTTAAGGAGATTGTAGCTAAAATAGTAATAAGAGACCAACACGATAAGCCGGTTGCATTGAATCAAACAAGTATTAACGATGTAAGAGTGAACGATGAAAGAGAAATAGTTGTCAGGTGGGATAATCCATTCTCGGTTGATCCTGTTTCGCAGAAGATAGAAATAGAAAAAGAAGTGAATGTGCTTGATAATTACAATTTTATGGAGGAGCATGGAACGCAGGAGCAATATGAGAGTTATGACTTTGGCAACGTCAATGATCAAACGAGCAATGAGTAATGCGGATTTATTAGCGTCCTTATCGTTTATTGCTCGCTTGGTTATTTGTTCATTGCTCATTGTAAATCAGGATGTTCAAGTCTTTTTTAAAATTTGATTGGATTATTATAACTTCCGTTCTGCTTCTTTTAGGATTAAGCTTGGCGGTGCTTTATCCGATTAGTTATAATGGACAGGAGTCTGGCGGGGAAGTGAGTAATTTTTTTTTACGCCAAGCTGTTTTTGCAGGCATTGGCTTGGTGGTGTTTATTTGGCTCTCGTTTGTGGATTACAGAGCCTTTAAGAGTTTCTCCGCTGTTGTGTTTTTGGGAGGAATTTTTTTATTACTGTTGGCTTTAATTTTTGGGAAAACTATTCGTGGGACATCCGGCTGGATTGACTTGGGGATTTTTAGTTTTCAACCGGTGGAGCCTTTTAAGCTGATCACCGTAGTGGTTTTAGCTAAATATTTTTCGGTGAATTCTCGAACGATTGGAGAATTTAGACATATCTTAATTTCAGCTGTGCCTGTTATATTATCTGTAATTTTAATCTTAAAGCAACCTGACCTGGGATCCGCTATAGTTGTTTTGGGGATTTGGCTTGGTATGCTGACAGTCAGCGGAGTTAAAAAGAAATATTTGGTTTTTTTGCTTCTGCTTGGTTTGATTTTAACTTTAGTGAGTTGGAATTTTCTACTGAAGGAATATCAAAAAGAAAGGTTGTCGACGCTAATTGATCCCTTCGCCGATCCGCTGGGATCCGGATATAATGTTATTCAGTCCACAGTGGCGGTTGGATCTGGAGAAATATGGGGGAAAGGACTTGGTCATGGATCTCAAAGCCAGTTGAATTTTCTGCCTGAAAAGCACACCGACTTTATTTTTGCCGTGATTGCGGAGGAACTGGGATTTGCGGGAGCTATTTTCGTATTGGTTTTACTAATGGTGATTATGACTAGATTACTGACTATAGCCAGAAACAGCCAGGATAATTTTGGAAAGATGCTGGCCAGCGGGATAGTTACGATAATTTTTATTCAGGGAGCGGTAAATATAGGGATGAATATCGGAATTGTGCCTGTTGCCGGTATACCGCTTCCGTTTCTTAGCTACGGCGGAAGCTCTCTAATAACTATGCTGGCGGCTCTTGGAATTGCCCAGAGCGTTGAAAGACGAGGTAAAGTCTCGCCTTAACTTTATGGATCATTGGAACTGCTACTATAAAGAAAACATATTGCTGGTTGATTATTTATCTGGTTGACGAAGTTGTATTTATTTGTTATTTTCTAAGGGTGTAAACCTAAAACGAAATGAAAAAGTTAAATTTGCTTGCCAAGTGTCCCAATTGCGGACGAAAACATAGTAACTCAAAAACACACATTTTAAAGCAGAAGAGTGGTATGACCACCCTGCATATTACTTGTGGGCATTGTAATGTTTCGGTTCTAGTTCTAGCTTCGGAGGGACCAATGGAACTACTAAGTATCGGGATGATGATCGACTTAAACGAAGAAGAAGTAGAAAGATTTATCTCCATGAGTTCGGTGACGGTTGATGAAGTCATTGAGGTTCACAAGTTGCTTACTATGACTAAGAAATCATTATGACAACCAATATCGTCTTAAATGTAAGGGAAAGAACTAAAAAAGAAAACAAAGCGGATAAGAATAATATCCCTGGTATTTTGTATGGAAGAGGAATTGAAAATGTAATGGTTTGGGTAGACGAAAGAGACTTTAGCAATATCTATGATCAAGTTGGGGAGAGCACTGTATTCAATCTGTCATTTCCCCAAGGCGATAAGAGAAATGTTCTGATAAAAGAAGTTCAAAAGGATGTTTTAAGCAGCAAGATCTGTCATATTGATTTTTATCAGGTGCGGATGGATGAGGAAATTGAAGCGGAGGTAGAGTTGATTTTTAATGGAACCTCGCCGGCAGTGAAAGAATTAGGCGGTATTCTGGTGAAAAATATGGATACCATAAACGTTAAATGTCTGCCTGGCGATTTGCCTTCGGAAATTGAAGTGGATATTAGCTGTCTCAAAACTTTTGATGATCACATCTATGTGAAAGATTTGAATGTTTCCGACAAGGTTGAAGTTTTAGTAGAGCCGGACACGGTAGTGGTTTTAGTCACGGAACCTAGATCGGAAGAAGAGTTGGCGGAATTGGAATCGGAAGTCAGCGAGGATGTAACTCGAGTTGAGGGAGTAGTCAAAGAAGAAACTTCGGAAGTTGAAGAGGACGAAGCTAAAGAAGAAGGCGAAAAGAAAGAGGAGAAAGAAAAGAAATAGAGTGGAAATTAGTTGAAGCTGGATAGAAATTTAGTGGATATTAATTGGGGATAAGATTAAAACAAAACGGGAGCGGGGCAAAAAATAAAATAGAGATATTAGGAAGTTTATTAAAGACAGCTCTTTCGGGGCTGTCTTTTTGCGTTTGGTTTAGTATAATGGTAAACAGTTAAAAGTTCAAAGTGCAAAGTTCAAAGTTATCTGTCTGATTCGATTGACGAAGCAATTCGGGCAAGCAATTTAAAGTGCAAAATTATTAGTGGAGGAATATAAAGCTTTAACTTGCTTATAACTCGAAGCGCTAGAGATGTCTAGTTTAGGGTTTTACACTTTACATTATGTTAATTTTGTTATGCGATCCTTAACCACTAAGATAAATATTCCTTTTTGCTTATTGGCTATCGCGTTTTGTTCGTTGATCTTGGCTTCCGGCTTTTCCGATGTAACTGCCGCGGAGAAAGGTAATGAAGAAGCAGGTGAATCAGCTAACCTTTCCGAGGACATTCAGGCTATTCGAGAAAAAATTGACAAGTATCAGCAAGAGCTTGATGAGAGAGAGGAGCAGGAAAAGGATCTTTTCAGCGACATTTCTCTTTTAGAAAAAGACATAGCAAAAATGGAGCTGCAAATTAAGGAGACAGAGTTGGTCATAAATAGTTTAAATGTTGAAATTGAAGATAAGAGGTTGGAAATTAAAGATGTGGAGAAGGACGTGGCGGTCAAGAAAAAAGACTTAAGCAAATTTTTGCAGGAACTTTATAAGCTTGGTCAGGATTCACCACTGGAGATAATCTTGGGTAATCAGAATTTCTCCGATTATTTTTCAGAATCTAATAGTTTGGAGACTTTCGAGGATAGAACCAAGGATGTTCACGAGCAATTAATATTTTTAATGGAAGGGTTAAAGAACCAAAAGGAACAGTTGCTGGATAAGAAAGCGGAACAGGTAATGTTGAAGAATATGCAGCTGGATCAGCAGGAAGCGCTGGACGATGAGATGAAAATTAAAAATTTGTTAATGAGCCAAGTTCGGAGCGACAAAGAAAAACTTTCTAAGGAGCTGGTTCAGCTAAACGCTAAGCTCGACGCTCTCCAATCATTGGGCAAGCCCATTATTTTGGAGGATGCCGTAAAGGCGGCTAAGTACGCTTCAAAGTTAACCGGAGTAAGGCCTGAATTTTTGTTGGGGGTTTTGAGAGTGGAGTCGGCTCTGGGAACAAATGTCGGAGGCGGGCGCTATAAAACTGATATGAATCCTAAGCAATGGAAAACTTTTAAGAAGATCTGTAAAGAATTAAAACTTGATCCGGATGATGTCCCGGTTTCCAGAAGAGTTTGCTACAACCGAGATTCGAAAGATGGTTGCGGTGGGTGGGGCGGAGCTATGGGTCCGGCCCAATTTATGCCCAGCACCTGGATGGGCTACAAAAGCCGAGTGGAAAAGATTACCGGCAAATTTCCGGCTAATCCCTGGAACTTAAAAGATTCACTGCTGGCTATGGGCTTAAAGCTAGCGGCGGTGGATGGAGTGACTAAGGGTAAGAAAAAAGCCGAGCGCAAAGCCGCCGGCATATACTTGGCAGGCGCTAATTGGGAGAAATTTTCCTGGTATTCCGATCGTGTGATGTTTTACGCAAAAGCGTATAAGAAGGTACTAGAGGATTATTGAGATATTTCTTAAATTGCAAAGTCCGTTCTTTCGTTATTTTAGCGCAAAATTGGTTTGATTCGTGTCCATGAAAATGCTAATCAAACGAGTATTAAATGAAGAAAACTAAGCTTTAGTAATTCTTTAATTTATTTAAAGAAGTATTGGCAATCAGGATATTTTGATTTGTTCAAGAGTTACTAATTACGCGATTTTATTTTTGTCAAGTCCTGTGATTATTTTTCAAGCCATTTTGTTTGACTTTCTGATTTAGAAATTATATAATAAAGATGTAAAATTCGAAGATTGGGGGTATAATACGGTGGATTTTACATGGGTGATTTTCTCTGTTCGCCCGCCAAAAGTTTTGCTTTTTATAGCAAAATTTAAGCGGGCAAGGGTGAATCGCTTTTTTTGTTGTTCTCTACGAATTACGAATTCAGTACGAATATACGAATGAATTAATTTTCAAGATTATTGTTTAGTTAAAGTTTATTTTTAATGTCACATTGATTCGTATATTCGCAAGTTATCCATAATTAGTATGGAATCCCCCTTGAGCTATGAAAGATTTGGCTGGAAGGGTGAGACAGATGTGTAGGGTGAGTTCATTTAATAGGGCGCGTGAGCTGTCTATTTTAAAGCTGGCTTTAGAAAATTTTGCTATCAGCGCGGTGTTTATACTGGCGTCGGTTTTCATTTTGACTAGCTCCTTAGCTCAAGCTAACGTTTCCAGTATAACTCCCGAAAAAGTCATTGAGCTGGTTAACGAAGCGCGCAAAGAGAGAGGCGTGGGCGAATTAATAGAAAACGAAAAGCTTTCCAGGGCGGCTGAGCGGAAGGTTGAAGATATGGTTGAGAAAGATTATTTTTCTCATAACTCTCCGGCGGGCGTTACGCCGTGGCATTGGATTGAAGAGGAAGGCTATGATTATGATTATGCCGGAGAGAACTTGGCTATGGATTTTACTTCGGCGAGAAAGATGCATAGCAGTTGGATGGCAAGCCCTACCCATCGAGCTAATATCCTGAATAAGAAATATAAGGAGATCGGAGTTGCGGTAAGAGAGGGAACAATAGATAATCATCAGACGATTGTAGTGGCGCAAATGTTTGGGTCTGGGGATAAGAACTCTTCTAAATTAAAAAAGGCTGTGTCGGTGGAAAAAGAGGAAACGGGCAAGGCGGATGAAAAAAATAAAACCGGCGGTTATTATTGTCCGACACTCCCTCCGGCTAAAGTAAGAAAAAGCGGAATTTTTCCAAGTCGTCCTTTTATAACCAGTCCGCAGAAGAACGAAGTTGTTTCCCAAGATGTTATAGAGGTGGTGGGGAAGTCAATGCCGGGAGTTAAAGTCGCTATTTTTGACAATGCTTATTTTTCCGCCTCGGCGGTTTCGGATAAAGACGGTTGGTTTAGAGTTGAACTTAAAAATATTTCTGAAGGAGTCCATTCTCTGACAGTGAATGCTAATAAGGCGGGCGCTGGGGAAAAACTTAAAGCGGGGTTTTTAAAGAGCGATGTAGTTTTTAGAGTCGATCGAACCAAGCCTAGGGTGGATTACCACTTTTATACCAGCGGCGAACGTTCCCGCGAGGTTTTTTTGACAGCTGTTTCCAGCGAAGAGAACTGCTTTTTCGAAATTGGCGGCGAGAGAATAAAAGCTAGCGGCAGTAGTCCGGTTGTGATTCCGATTGACAGCGGGAAATCCGCCGGTGTTTTAAAAGTAACCGATCGCGCAGGCAATGAAACGTCAGCAGAGATCGCTTTTCCCAATAGTTATTCTTATAAAAATAACAAAACAACTAATAAGATTGCGTCGGCGCTAGGGCTAGGCTTGGATTCAGATATTATTTTTGGGAAAGCTGTTTACGCGGCGGAGGCGGGAGTAATTTCGGTCAGGGATAAAATTGAGAGCGATGCCCTGTTCGCTTCTATTATAATTCTTATTTTTACCATTTTGATAAATTCCATAGTTCTCATTAAATCAAAAATTGCCAATCCGTTTATTATCTTAAATACAGTTTTTATGATGATGGTGGTTACTATGCTGTCTTTTTTAAGGTAGATTTTTCTTTATTTCTGTCTGCAAGCTTTTTGTTGGCAGGAATAAGGGTGAAAGTTCTTTAAAAACTTAATAGAAAGCCCGCTAGAGTTTTTCTTTGAAATCGTCTTGCGTAGGGGCGATTCATAAATCTCCCCTACGAGTCAATATGTATCATAAGGCGAAACTTGGGCGGGCAGGGTGAACCACTTTAAAGGTAAGTGTCCTTACTTTTAGCCGATAAGGCTTATTAGACAAAACAATCCCGTCTTTTTCAGAAGACGGGATTTTTGTTTGAGCTAAATTTATTCTTATAATAAGCGCGTTAATTTTTCGTTTGATTTTATTGTCCGCTTATCTTATAATAACTCTGCGCTTCGAGATTATTTAGGGATTGATATATTAAGGGCTTCAAGCGGCTTGATGAAACAAGCCGCTGCGGGTCATTATAAAAAAAGCCTATGCAATACTTCAAGATCAAGGGTGGAAAAAAGTTAGAAGGAGAAATAGAAGTGAAAGGGGCTAAGAACGCGGCGCTTAAGGCGGTGGCGGCGGCTTTGCTTTCGCGCGAGAAGTGGACGATTACCAATTTTCCTTGCATTGAAGATACTTCCAGGATGCTGGAAATTGTTGAGGATTTAGGGGTAAAAGTTAATCGCGGGGGTGATCGGGTTGAGATTCAAGCTGGTGAAATTAGTGAAAACAAACTGAACAACGAGCTTTCTCGAAAGCTACGGGCTTCCATAATGTTGGCTGGTCCTATTTTGGCGAGAACCGGAGAGGTGGAGATGCCGTATCCCGGGGGATGCGTCATTGGCAAACGGCCGATTGATATGTTTATCGATGGTTTTCAAAGACTGGGTGCCGAGGTTGAATGGAAAGACAGCTATTTTGTTTTGCGGGCTAAAAAGCTTAAAGGAGCTAGAATATTTTTTCCGAAAATTTCAGTAACAGCGACGGAGTCCATGATGATGACATCGGTTTTGGCTGAAGGCGAAACAGTTTTAGAAAACGCGGCTATGGAACCGGAGGTTCCGGCTTTGGCTGATTTTTTAAATAAGATAGGAGCTGACATCTCCGGCGCTGGAACGCCGACGATTAAAATTAACGGAGTCAAGGAAATAGGCGGCGGAAAATTTGAGATGATCCCAGACAGGATTGAAGCAGGCACTTTTGTCATTATGGGGATTTTAACTGGCGGAGAAATAAAAATTACGAAGTGCAACCCGGGACATATCAAAGCAATGCTGGCTGTTTTAGAAAAAACGGGAGCTGATTTCGAGACTAAGCAAGGCGAGATATTAGTGAGAAGCGGTAAGGAAATAAAAGCTGTGAGATATATAACTACTCATGAATATCCAGGACTAGCCACTGATCTTCAAGCGCCGCTGACTCTGCTTATGACCCAAGCCAAAGGGCTAAGTTTGATACACGATTCCATTTTCGAGGGGCGGTTGTTTTTTACCGATATACTCAACACTATGGGGGCGGATATCATAATGTGCGATCCGCACAGAGTTGTGGTTAATGGACCTGCTAAGTTATGTGCGCGAAAAATTGTTAGTCCGGATCTGCGAGCCGGGATAACTCTGGTTTTGGCTGGTCTCATTGCCAAAGGCGAAACCAGAATAGAGAATATTTATCAGATAGATCGAGGGTATGAAAGAATAGAAGAAAGATTGCAGAGACTGGGAGCGGAGATTAAGAGAGTTGAGGCGTAAAAATCAAAAACCAAATACCAAAAGCCAAAAATACAAATCAAAAACTCTAATTTAGCGAGAGCTCTCCGCCTGTAAGGGTGTGGGAACCTATAATATTTTAGCTTTTAAGTTTGTGTCTTTGGTATTTGGTTTTTGATTTTTGGTTTTTTACTATGTTTATCAAAAAAATCGGAATTGATTTAGGGACCGCTAATACTCTTGTTTTTCTTCCAGGCAAGGGTATTATTGTCAATGAGCCTTCAGTTGTAGCCATTTCAATGATTGACAATAAAGTACTGGCGGTGGGCAACGAGGCTAAAGAGATGATAGGCAGGACACCTGAAACAATTACTGCTTCCAGACCTCTAAAAGATGGTGTAATAGCGGATTATCGGATAACAGAAGCTATGCTCGAATATTTTATTAACAAAGTAAGCGGCGGGCGGTTTAGGTTGTTTCGTCCTGAAGTTATGGTTTCTATCCCGTCCGGAGCGACTTCAACAGAGCGGCGGGCGGTTATAGACGCGACTATTAAGGCCGGCGCCAAAACAGCTTATGTAATAAAAGAACCGGTGTTGGCGGCTATCGGCGCCGGGATTCCAATAAACAGCGCCGCTGGAAACATGATTGTTGACATCGGAGGCGGAACCAGCGAAGTGGCTATAATTTCTTTAGGCGGAGTTGTGGCCGCTTACAGCGCGCGGGTTGGCGGGAATAAAATTGATCAGGCTATTGCCGATTTTGTCAAAAAGAAACACGGCTTGGCTATCGGCGAAAGGACAGCCGAGGAAATGAAAATTGCTGTCGGAAGCGCTCTTCCGCAGATGAAGGATGAATACATTGAAGTGAGGGGGCGAGACTTAATCGCTGGACTTCCAAAGACTATTAGAGTTTCTTCCAACGAAGTTACCGAGGCCATTCAGGATGAACTTCGAGAAATTATCAATACTATTAAAAAAGTTCTTCAAGAAACCCCTCCGGAACTGGCGGCCGATGTTATTGACAAGGGAATGATTCTGTCAGGAGGGGGAGCTTTACTTCGACACATAGATCAACTCATTACCAAGACGACCGGGGTTCCTTGTTATGTGGCCGATGATCCATTATTTTGCGTGGCCAAAGGAACAGGGATCGCACTGGATAATTTGGATGTGTATAAGAGGACGGTGGTGTTGAGTAAGTGAGTTCAAAGTGCAAAGTTAAAAGTTAAAAGTGTTGGTATTAGCTCCGCTCATAATTATTCGTTTATAGAAATAAATGTCGCGAAGCGACTCCGTAATTTTGCGCTTTGCGTTTTGAGTTTTGCACTTATGCTTATAGGAATTGACGCCTCGCGGGCTTTTAAGAAAGAGCGCACGGGCATTGAGGAATATTCTTATCAGGTCATCAAGCATCTGACAAAATACTTGGGGAACAGCCGGGTTGTTTTATACGTAAATCCAACTTTGGATTTAGCAGAGATTGATTTTGGTATTCCCGAAAACTGGAAGGTTAAAAAATTAAAAACTCCGATTTTTTGGACACAGTTTCGATTATCTTGGGAAATGTTTTTTCATCCGGTAAACGTTTTATTTATTCCGGCGCATAATGTTCCAGTTATTCATCCTAGAAATACGACAGTGACCATTCACGGTTTGGAGTATGAGTTCTGCCCGCGGGCTTATTCTTTTTTTGATAGGTGGTATATGCGGTTTTCAATAAAAAATTCCTGTAAGTGGGCTAGGCGAATAATAGCTGTGAGTAAGAACACTAAGCTGGATTTGGTAAAATTATATAAAGCGCCAAAGGAGAAGATAAAAGTGGTATATGAGGGGATAGGTGATAAAATTTCTAAATCTGAATTTCTAATTTCTAATCAAATCCCAAATCCCAAATCCCAAATTTCAAAACTTAATACAAAATACAAAATACAAGATACTAAATACATCCTGTTTATTGGCAGACTAGAGGAAAGGAAAAACATTTGCGGGATAATCGAGGCGTTTGAGATTTTGAAAGAGAAGTATAATCTTTCGCACAAGCTGTATCTGGTCGGAAAGTTCGGTTACGGTTGGAAGAAAATAAGTAATAAAATAAGTAATTCGAAATATAAGGATGATATAATTTCAACCGGGTATATTGGTGAGAACGAAAAGCGGGAGTTATTGCGAGAAGCGGATGTTTTTTTGTTTCCAACTTTTTACGAAGGTTTTGGATTGCCAATTTTAGAGGCTCAAAGCGCGGGAGCGCCGGTGGTAACTTCCAATGTTTCCTCGATGCCCGAAGTGGTCCGCCTTCGCCAAGGCTTTGGCGGACAAGCAGCGGACAGCGCTGTCTTGGTTAATCCGAAAGATTCTGGTGAAATTGCTAGGGCCGTTAATAAACTGATTTCCGACAAAAGGTTAAGGAATGATATAATCAAAAAAGGATATGAGAATGTGGAAAGGTTTTCGTGGGAAAAGTGCGCGGAGGAAATAGCTAAAATGCTAATTGTTGCGAATAATAAAGATTAATGAATGCGAATAATTTTAATAATCTGAAAGTCGCCCTTGTTCACGACTTCCTCAACCAGTACGGTGGAGCGGAGAGGGTTTTAAAAGTGCTTCACGAGATTTTTCCTCAAGCGCCGATTTACACTCTTCTCTATGACAAAGAAAAGATGAAAGGGGAGTTTAAAGATGCGGACATCAGAACTTCTTTTTTGCAAAAATTTCCGAGGTTTTTAAGAAAACGCCACAAGTGGCTTTTGCCGTTGATGCCAACGGCGCCGGAGACTTTTAATTTGCGCGGTTACGATGTAGTCGTTTCTTCCTCTAGCGCTTTTGCCAAAGGTGTTGTGGTCAAGCCTAAAACAATTCACATTTGTTATTGCCACAGCCCTATGCGTTATGTCTGGGATTGGAATGAGAAATATATCATTGAACAGGGATTGGGGAATAAGCGTCGTCTTGCGGCGCGTCTTCTTTTAAATTACATCCGAATGTGGGATCGAACGGCGGCCGATCGGGTGGATTATTTTGTCGCCAATTCTAAAACTACCCAGGCAAGGATAAAGAAATACTATGGGCGAGAAAGTAAAGTAATTTATCCGCCAGTGGATGTTTATCCCAGTTATCCCAGAGCCGAGCTCTTGGACTACAAGAAGTCCAAGAGCTCGGCTCTGGGATATAGCGAAGATTTTTTTCTCATCGTTTCTCGGCTGACTCCGTATAAAAAGCTGGAGGTGGCGATTGAAGCTCTTAATAAGTTAAACTTGCCGCTCGTAATTATTGGCGATGGATCGCCAAGATACGCGAGGTATCTTAAATCTATCGCGAGCTCTAAAACTAAGTTTTTAGGCTGGGTTAGCGATGAAGACATAAAAGAATATTATCGGAATTGCCGAGCTTTTCTTTTTCCGGGGGAAGATGATTTCGGCATCGCGCCGGTAGAGGCTATGGCTCATGGACGGCCGGTTTTGGCGCTTCGGAAGGGCGGAGCTGTCGAGACAGTTGTTGAAGGAGAAAGCGGGGAATTTTTTGATAACTCTACCGTTGAAGTGATGGTAGACGCAATTCGACGATTCATTAGTAATGAAGATAGGTACAACAGCGAGGAAATCAGGCGGCGCGCGCGAAGATTTTCAAAAGAGGCTTTTACGGAAAATATAAAAAAGACGATAAGAGAGACGATTGAGGATTATAGAAAGAATTTCTAATTGATCTAATTCCTAATTACTCTAAAAAAATCCCAAGCACTAATGTCCAGAAATTAAATGCGGGTTGGATGTTTGAGAATTAAGCATTGGGATTTCTTTAGGTCAACTAGGTCAATTAGAGCAATTAGGAATTAGATACAAATAATATGTTCAGTTCTAAAATCAAAAAATACCTTGACAGGCTATCAGTTTCTTCCAAAAAGCCTCACTCTTATTTATTCATTGGTCCAGATGGAGTGGGTAAGGAAGACGCAGTTTATTATTTTGTCCAGAGAATTACCGGGAAGGATAGTGACGAGAATTTCTTACCAAAGATAAAAAGCAGAAATCATCCAGACGTGATTGTTGTTGAACCGGAAAGAGAAGAAAAAGAAGGAAGGATTCGTGAAAAAGAAATAACTATTTTTCAAATAAGAGAAGCGCGGGAGCGGTTGAAATTTTTCCCGTATGAATTAAAAAGCAAATTTTGCATTATTAAGAGGGCTCACCGAATGAACCATGAGGCATCCAATTCGCTCCTTAAAATTCTGGAAGAGCCGCGTCCAAATACTTACTTAATTCTTCTTTCTTACGGTGTCGAAGCCGTGTTTCCTACTATAGCTTCTCGTTGCGCCGTTTTGCGGTTTCCATTGCTTTCTAGTAGAGAGTTGAAATCATGGGCGGAGGGATATAAAATTGAAAAAGCTAAACTTGAGGAAATTAAGTTGTGGTCGGGAGGCAGAATTAAAGTAGCGGAAGAATTAATCGGTGATAAAGATTTTTTGCGAAAGAAGAAAGAACGCAGAATAGAGTTAAGGAAAATTTTTACTTCAGAGATTTACGAGCGCTTTGACTGGGTGGAAAAAAAATCAAAGAATAAGAGTGAGCTCGTTGAGACTCTCCAAGACTGGGAAAATTTAGTGGCGCAAAGTCTGCGGAGGACGCTTCGAAAAGAATCCGATAATCGGCTTAAAATAGGGAAAATAGTTTTTCTATTAAACGGAGTGAGAGAAGTAATTGATAAAATTGAAGGCTCTAACGCCAACCCCCGGACGGTAATGGAAAGCTTGGTGCTGGATATGGAATGGAGGTAGAGTTTTAAACCCAAAACTCAAAGCTACGCGACAATAATTTACGGAGATGTAAATTTTCATATAGAAGAGACGCGGGATTTTGCGTCCGTAGGGCTATGTTATGTATTGTAAATGCCTTCTATGGTATAATGAAAAATAACCATCGTTTATGAAAACCGCTAAATCAATTTTTCTGTTAATACTAGCCACGCTCTTTCTTAGCGGGTGTATTGCTGGTGGCGGTAGGGACGGCGGAGTTTTCAAGTCGGACAATGGAGGAAATACATTTAGCCAGAAAGTCAGAGTAGACGAGAAGAAAAATATAGGCGGGGTGGACGTTTTGAGCATAGCGGTTAATCCGGTGGAATCTAGCGAAGTGTATATTGGAACCAAAAATCATGGTATGTTTAAGTCAGTTGACTACGGTGACACATGGCAGCCGGTTAAAATTTTAAAGCGCGCTCCCACTAAAGTTTATTCAATAAACATCGATCCGTTTAATTCCAAAACGGTTTATGCCGTAGCGGTGATAGACAAAAGAGGAAAGATTTTGAAAACCGAGGATGGCGGAGAAAGCTGGAAGGATGTTTATACTGAACCGGCCAGTGGCACTTCTGTGTTGAGTCTGGCGCTGGATCCGGTAGATTCCAAAAAAGTTTACGCCGGGACGAGTGATGGGCAAATAATTTTTTCGGAGAACGGAGGCGATTCATGGAAAAGTTTGTACTGGGCTAATAACGGCGTTTATAAAATTGCGGTTAGTAAATTCAATCCACAGGTTGTGCTTTTTGCCGTTTTTCAAGGCAGTATTCTGCGAACTAATGACGGAGGTCGGAGCTTTGAAGATTTAGGAAAAAGAGAAATAGAAGCAAGTGAAGGAGAACGTTATAGGAATAGCGAATTCCTGCGCAATCCAACCGCTATAACTTTTGATCCCTACCGAACGGACTGGGTTTACGTTGGATCTTCCGCGGGCTTAGTGCGGAGCAAAAACGCAGGAGATAGCTGGGAGCTGGTTCAAATTCTCAATAAGCCGCAGGAGCAGGCTATAAGAGGAGTTAAGATAAATCCTCAAAATTCGGATGAAATAATTTACGGAGCTAGCCAGACTTTCTACAAATCTATAGATGGAGGGACGAACTGGAAGACAATTCAGTTTAATACCAACAGGACTTTAGAAACTGTTGTCTACGATCCGAAGAACCCGTCGGTTATTTATGTGGGAATGAATAAGCGTTGAATTCAAAATTCTAAATTCTAAATTTACAATCATATGCTTGATCAAATTATTCAAAAAGCTAAACCGGGCATGGAGAAGGCTATTGACCGTTTTAAGGAAGAACTAGCCAAGCTTCGCACCGGCAGAGCCAATCCGGCGATAGTGGAAAATCTGGTGGTGGATTATTATGGATCGAAAAGCCCTTTGAAGCAAGTTGCCAGCATAACCGTTCCCGAACCGCGGCTGATAGTTATCCAACCCTGGAACAAAGATAATTTAGTTGATATTGAGAAAGCCATTAACGAATCGCAGCTGGGGCTTAATCCCACCAACGACGGGCAGGTTATCAGAATTACTATCCCGACTCTCAATGAAGAGCGGAGAGAAGAGCTGGTTAAAGTTTTAGATAGGCAGGCGGAAGATGCCAGGATTGCTGTTCGGA
This sequence comes from uncultured Bdellovibrionales bacterium, assembly GCA_964543275.1. Classification (GTDB taxonomy): domain Bacteria; phylum Patescibacteriota; class Minisyncoccia; order Moranbacterales; family UBA11712; genus CAZIWW01. The sequence continues at coordinate 19,731 of CAZIWW010000001.1, forward strand.
GAGCTAGAGAAGAAGTCTGGGACGAGATTCAAGAATTAGTAAGAGGCGGCAGGCTGGGCGAAGACGACAAATTTGCTGGGAAAGACAAGCTTCAGGAGTTAGTGGATGAGTATAATGGGAAGATTGAGGAGATACGAGAAAAGAAAGAGAAGGAAATTATGGAAGTGTAGCATAATTATTTTTTCAACTCCACAATTAGAAAAGTTTGGCTCATTAAGATTTCAAATTTCTAATTGCTCTAATTTCTAATGTCTAATAAAATTAAAATCCCAGATCCCAATAAAATTTAAGTGTTAGTAATTTTGACATTAGACATCCATTAGAAATTGGGTTAATTAGACGTCAGGCATTTGAGCAGTTAGTTAAAATTAGATTGGAGAGGTTTTAAAAAGTGTTTACTGCAATAATATTCATCTTAGTATTAGGCATTCTGGTCTTTGTCCACGAGCTGGGCCATTTTTTGGTGGCTAGAAGAAACGGAGTCGGGGTTGAGGAGTTTGGGTTTGGGTTCCCGCCTAGGATAGCAGGTATTTATTGGAACGAGGAAGGAAAGAAAAAGATTGTCTGGGGAAGCCGGAATGCGAAGACTAAAGACACGATCTATTCAGTCAACTGGATTCCGCTTGGAGGATTTGTGAAGATCTTGGGAGAAGAAGGAGAGGCGAAAGATAATCCCAAGAGTTTTTCTTCTAAGACTGCTTTGGCTAGAGTGAGAATTTTAGCCGCTGGCGTGGCTATGAATTTTGTTTTGGCGGCAGTGCTGCTTTCGGTCGGGTATTTTATCGGGATTCCGCAATTGGTTGAAGAAACGAGCGGAGGAATTTTGAAAAACGAAAAGGTTCAGATAATTGAAGTGGCGGCGAACTCGCCAGCCGAAGAGATGGGAATAAAAATGGGTGATGAAATTGTGAGCGCTGTTGATCAATGGGGAAATCAAGTGACTAAGTTTGAAAGCGTGGAAGATGTGCAGAATTTTATAAGCGGTAAGAAAGGTCAAGAAATTACATTAAATTTAAAGAGGGGCAAAGAGGAAATGAAAGTTACGGGTGTGCCTCGGGCGGACCATCCCTCCGATCAGGGGGCTTTGGGAATCGGGTTGGCCGAGGTGGCGGAAGTTTCTTATTCTTGGTACGAAGCTGTTTGGCTGGGAATAAAAACCACTTTTGACTTGACAGTGGCGATAATTTTTGCTTTTGGGAATATTTTAGCCAAGCTTGCGACCGGCCAGTCTGTGTCTTCCGATGTGGCTGGTCCGGTAGGCATTGCGGTTCTTACCGGCCAAGTGGCCAAATTGGGGTTAGTTTACATTCTCCAATTCACGGCAATTCTTTCTATAAACTTAGCCATTATTAACATTTTACCCATCCCTGCCTTGGACGGCGGCAGAATTTTATTTATTTTAATTGAAAAGATAAAAGGATCTCCATTGAGTCAAAAAATTGAACAGCGCGCTCACAACATCGGCTTCGCCGTACTGATAACTTTTATGATTTTCATAACCTTCCGGGATTTTGTGAAGTTTGATGTGATTGAGAAGATTAAGGGATTGTTTTAAGCGGATATGAAAAGAAAGCTTCAACCGCCATTCTATTTCTTCGCATGCCTACTCTTAATTGTAGGCTTGCATTTTATTTTACCCGTGTTTCAGTTATTCTATTCTCCATATAAATACGCTGGGATTTTATTGGTAGTGATCGGCATCTGGCTTAATCTCCGGGTTGATAATTTATTCAAAAAGAAAAGGACGACGGTTAAGCCTGGCGAGAAATCTTTTTCTCTAGTTCTTGAGGGACCGTTTCTTTGGAGCCGCAATCCAATGTATTTGGGAATGGTGGCAATTCTTTTAGGCGCGGCGGCTGTTTTAGGCTCACTTTCTGCTTTTGCCGCTCCAGTTATTTTTTTCCTGATCATGGACAGGTTTTTTATTCCGCGCGAAGAGAAGATGTTGGAAGGAACTTTTAGAGAGGAGTTTTTAAATTACAAAAAGAAAGTGAGAAGGTGGTTGTAGCTGTTTTTGACACGCCCCTTTTTGTTTTGTAAGATAGAGGAGCACTTGCTCCGTTAGAAATTTAGGATTGGCTACGCTTCAGCGAGGCAAATGCGGATAAAAGTTATTAAAGAGCAATTAATAAAATTTAAAGAGTCTCTAATTGGATGAGGCGCAGTGAATTTTTTTTGAAAACCAGTCAGGCGGCGCCGAAGGGTGAAACTAGCGCGAATGCCAAGCTTTTAACGCGGGGCGGTTTTATTGACAAGCTGATGGCTGGAGCTTATACCATCCTTCCGCTGGGCTGGCGAGTGATGAGGAAAATTGAAAATATTATCCGCGAGGAAATGCTGGTAGTCGGCGGGCAGGAAATTTTTATGCCGGCTTTTCAGCCCAAAGAAAATTGGGAGCGGACCGGCCGCTGGAAAACTTACGAAGACTTGTATCGGCTTAAGGATGGGAATAAAGAATACGCGCTGGGTCCCACGCACGAGGAGATAATCGTACCGCTCGCTAAAAAATATATTTTATCTTACAGAGATCTGCCTCTCTATCTTTTTCAAATCCAAAATAAATTTCGGAAGGAACCGCGAGCCAAGTCTGGACTTTTGCGAGGCCGGGAATTTTTAATGAAGGATCTCTACTCTTTTCATATCGATGAAGGCGATCTGGAACGCTACTACGAAAGATTAAAAAAAACTTATGCTAAAATTTTCGAGCGAGTGGGTATCGGTGATAAGACATATCTCACTTTCGCTTCCGGCGGGAGCTTTAGCAAGTATTCTCATGAATTCCAGACTCTAACGGAAGCTGGTGAAGATATTATTTACATTTGCGACAAATGCCGGGTGGCCGTCAATCGGGAAATTATAGGCGAGGTGAAAAATTCCTGTCCGGAGTGCGGGAGCAAAAAACTAAGAGAAGAAAAAGCTATTGAAGTTGGCAATATATTCCAGCTGAAGACAAAATTTTCCCAGCCTTTTGGTTTAAGCTTCGTCGATAAAAAGGGAAATAAAAAACCGGTAATTATGGGATGCTATGGCATAGGACTGCAAAGGCTAATGGGAACCATTGTTGAAGTTTATAACGACAATAAAGGAATAATTTGGCCGGAGGCGGTGGCTCCGTTTCAGGTGGTTTTAATCGGGATTGACAAGGGAGATTGCGGAAGCAAGGTAAGAGATTTTTGCGAGAAAGTTTATAAGCAGATGGCTGACGAAGGCGTGGAGGCTCTTTACGACGATCGCTGGGAGGTAAGCGCCGGAGAAAAATTCGCAGACGCGGATCTTTTGGGAATTCCGTATCGGATAGTTGTAAGCGAGAAAACGATGCGCGAGAATAAAGTGGAGGTAAAAGGGAGGGCAAAAGATGAAATCAGAATGATGAGCGCTAAAGAGCTAGCTGATGTGTTGGGAAGAAGTAAGTAGAATGCTAGAAAACCAAAAACCAAAAACCAAAAATACCCGCCTGCTTTGATTCCGCCAAGGCGGGACAAAGCCGGGCAGGCGAACAAAAAACCGCAAGACGTTTTGCTTTGTGGTTTTGGCATTTGATTTTTTGCCCACGCACCAGAAGGCCACGGGCTTTCCCGCAGATTGATGGTTCTTATTCTTCGGTGCGGGGTTTCGCTCCACGCGCAAGCGGGAGTGAATCCGCGCAGCGTAATTAGCCAAGATGTCGCGCGCTTGCGCGTGGAGCTTCATTTTTTGGTTTATTTTTTTATGCTTTCCAAACTATTCGGTAAATTTTCGAAGGACATTGGAATTGATCTAGGGACAGCCAACACACTTGTCTATGTTAGAAGAAGGGGAATTATGATTAACGAGCCGTCGGTGGTGGCTATTAATAAAAAGACTGGACAGATTTTGGCTATTGGCAGCGAGGCTAAGAAAATGGTTGGCAAAACTCCTTCCCACATTGTAGCCACTCGCCCTCTTGTGGACGGCGTAGTGAGCGACTTTGAAGTGACGGAGCAGATGCTTCGCTACTTTATTGAGAAGGTTCATCGAGGAAGCTTTACTTTTTTGCCTCGCCCGCAGGTGGTTATCGGCATTCCTTCCGGAGTAACGGAAGTTGAAAAAAGAGCGGTGGTGGACGCGGCAGTGAATGCCGGAGCGCGCAAAGCTTATCTAGTGGACGAGCCGATGGCGGCGGCTATCGGCGCTCGTCTTCCGGTTCAGGAGGCTTCCGGCAATATGATTGTGGACATCGGCGGGGGGACGACGGAAATAGCGGTCATCTCGCTGGGCGGAGTGGTAGTTTGCCGCAGTCTCCGCATCGCCGGCGACGAGATGAATGAGGATATCATTCGTTACGCCCGCGACGAATTTAATTTGCTGCTGGGAGAGAAAACGGCCGAGAATATTAAAATCGCCATCGGAAGCGCTTATGAATTAGATGAGACTTTGGAAATGCCAATGAGGGGCCGCGACTTAGTCACAGGACTTCCTAAAGAAGTAGTGGTTAACGACACTCAAATAAGAGAGGCTCTTTACCGTTCGGTTAAAATAATAGTTAACAATGTTAAATCTGCCATTGAAGAAACTCCGCCGGAACTTATTTCCGACATAATGCAAAGAGGCATAATCTTGACCGGCGGCGGCGGGCTGATAAGAAGGCTGGATCGCCTTATAGCCGAACAGGCCGATATGCCGGTGAGAGTTATGGATGACCCATTGACGGCGGTGGCTCGCGGAACGGGGATTATCTTGGAACATCTTAATGAGCTTAAGGATATTCTGGCTGACACGCAGTATGATAAGGTGTCGTTGTGAGAAAGAAGCCCCGTAATTCATAGATAAATGAAAATACTTTTTACTAAAAAAACCTGGCGGCTTTTGTTTTGGGTTATTGTCATTTTATGCCTGATTTTTTTGGGCGCTCGTGGGATGAGCAATAAATTTAAGGGAGCTACCTTGAGCGTAGTTCAGCCTTTTTCCAAAACATTTAGGATTTTCTCCGGTGGTGTGAGCGGTTTTTTTCGTTTTTTGGGATCAATTGGCGATTTAAAAGAGGAAAACGAAAGGTTGATTAAAGAGAACAACAGACTTTTGGCTGACAATGCTCTTCTTAGCGACATTGAGAGTGAGAACCGTGAGCTTAGAAGCGAGCTTGAACTGGCCCCTAGAAAAAAATATAATCTTGAGGCTAGTTTTGTTACCGCTCAAGATCCTCAAGGGCTTGGTAATTATTTAATAATTGACAAAGGAGCGAATAAAGGGATAAAAGACGGAATGCCGGTGATAGTATCTAGCGGGATTCTAACAGGGAGGGTGATTGAGGTTTATCCTCAAAGCGCGAAAGTTGTTTTGATTACCGATCCTTCAAGCGTCGTCAACGCCGAGGTGGAAGACAGCGAAGCTAAAGGAATTATAAAAGGGGAATACGGGCTTGGTATTGTAATGGATATGATACCACAGAATAAAGTCATAAAAGAAGGTGACAGAGTAATTACTTCCGGATTGGGCGGGGAAATGCCCAGAGGTCTTTATGTAGGAGAGGTCAGCAATGTGGGTCAATCGGAAGATAAGCTTTTTCAGCAAGCCTCAATTGTTTCTCCGGTTGACTTTTCAAGCTTAAAAATTGTTTTTGTGATAAAGTGATAGGTCTCTACGAACTACGAATCTGTACGAATGTACGAATGAGTGAGGATTGAAATAATGTGCTTATATAAAAATTGATTCGTATATTCGTGCAAAATTCGCCACCGCTACGGCGGGGTCC
>CAZIWW010000001.1:25540-35902 GCA_964543275.1 uncultured Bdellovibrionales bacterium
TAATTCGTAAAGACATGCGAAATCTTATCTTTTTCATAATCTGTTTGGCATTGACGATTTTCCAACTTTCTGTGCTGGGAGTTTTTTTTAGCTATAATCGCTTGCCTGATTTAATCCTAGTATTTGTGACAGCTTTGGTTATTCAGAAGGGGCTAGAAGAATCGTTAAAGTGGATTGTAATTTTAGGGTTGCTGATCGACGCCGGGTCTCATTGGTTGTGTGGAACCAGCGCTCTGGTTTTTTTAATATTGGGGGCTCTGTTTGGAGCTTTGTCGGAAGTGACTGGTATTAAAACTAGAAAAACTCTGCTTCTTTTTTCTCTGGCGCCGATTATTGCGATATTTAAAATAGCCAGTGACGCGGCCGTGATATTTCTTTCGAAGTTGGAAAACTATTGGCTGGGAGAAAATTTTCCAGAAGCGATTATTTTTTTCAGCTGGGATTATGTTTTAAAATTAACCTACACCGTTTTGGCCGGCTATCTTATTTATTTTTTGCTTAAAAGGGTTGACGATTGGCTGCTGTCTTTCGAACCGGTGGAAGATTTTCAAAAAAAGTAATTTTCTTGAATTACTGGATTCATTTATTTTACAGGAGTCGAACCTTGTTACAGTTAGTGAGGTTTGATCACTACATCTTGTTTTATGTTTCTGGAAAAATATTTCAAAAAAAAGAGACAGCAAAAAGGGTTTGAAGTGGAAGACATTTCGAATGGTTCTCTAGAGTCGAGCGAAGCCAGAGCGATTAGAGAACCTATTTCGGAAAAGGGTATTAAGTTCGCGCGCTATTTGGTTCTAGCGGTGTTTTTGATATTAGCTTTCAGAGTTTTCTATCTGCAGGTTATAAGGGGAAATTATTACAGCGAGCTTTCTAAGGGAAACCGCATTCGAGAGATAGCTATAAAAGCTCCCCGAGGACTGATATTTGATAAAGCGGGCAAGAAATTAGTGCACAATGTTCCCAGCTTTGATTTGGTAATTATACCAGCCGATCTTCCCGATGACTCCAGGGAGAGATTGAAAGAAGAGGAAGAATTGGCGGAAATTTTGCAGATGAACAGTCGGAGTCTGAAGGCGATGGTGGAATCCCAGGACAGAAATTCTTTCAGTCCAGTTCTTCTTAAAGAAAATGTCAGCCAGGAGGAAGCGCTTATTTTTTTCGAGAAAAGAGAAAGATTTAGAGGGTTTCACTTAGATAAAACGGCGGTGAGAAAATACGAGGACGGGAATTGTTTTTCCTTTATAATAGGCTATACAGGAAAGATTACAAAGAATGAATTAAAGGAGTTCCCGAACTATCTAATGACGGATTATGTAGGAAAAACCGGGCTGGAGTACAGCTATGAAAAATATCTTCGCGGCCGGCATGGCAAGCAAGAAGTTGAGGTTGATTCTTTAGGCAACATTAAAAAAAATTTCGGAGCGAAGAGTCCGATTAACGGAAGCGACTTGTATTTAAGTCTGGACTCCGGGCTTCAAAAGAAAATACAGGATAGCTTGGAGAGAATACTTCAAGACATTGAAACAAATGCGGCTGCAGCTGTAGCCATTAATCCACAAAATGGCGAGATACTTGCTTTAGCAAGTCTGCCTAGTTATGATAATAACTTGTTTGCCGAAGGGATTTCAAGCGAGGAATACAACAGCCTAATCACGGACAAAGACAAACCGATGTTTAATCGGGCGGTGAGCGGGGAATATCCTCCGGGTTCTACTTTTAAGCCTTTGGTAGCGGCTGCGTCTCTTCAAGAGGGAATTATAAATCCGGGGACGACTGTAAATTGTCTTGGGGCGATAAGCATTGGCAAATTTAGGTTTCCGGATTGGAAGGTCCATGGCATTACTGACGTCAGGAAAGCCATTGCTGAAAGTTGCGACGTATTTTTCTACGCCGTTGGCGGCGGGTGGGATAATGTGTCGGGACTTGGGATTGACAGAATGAAAAAATACGCCAATTTATTTGGGTTGGGCAGGATTCTGGGTATTGATATTCCCGGCGAAGCTCCAGGACTTATTCCGGATCAATCGTGGAAAATGAAAACTTTTAACGAGAAGTGGTACATTGGAGATGACTACCATTGTGCTATCGGGCAGGGCTTTATTACCGCCACTCCTTTGCAGTTAGCAAATTATGCGGCGGCTATTGCCAACGGCGGGATAGTTTACCAGCCGCATTTAGTTAGATCAATAAAGAATTCTAATGGGGATGAAGAAACGATTAAGCCTAAAATACTCCATAAAAATTTTATCGCGCCTTCAAACATAGAAATAGTAAAAGAAGGAATGCGGCAGGCGGTAACTTCTTCTTCCGGGTCGGCTAGGTCGCTTAGCGACTTAAAAGTGGCGGTGGCAGGCAAGACTGGAACGGCCCAATTTGGCAGTGAAGACAAGACTCATGGCTGGTTTATATCTTTCGCGCCTTACGATAATCCGGAAATAGCCATGGCGGTCTTGGTTGAAGGCGGCGGGGAAGGTCACAGCACGGCCGTGCCAGTAACTAAAGAAGTCTATAGATGGTATTTTGAGGAGCGGGAAAAGGATTAATAAGGAATAAGGAGATCCAATCTCCATAGCTAGAGAGATTTGAAGGCTGAATCTCTAATCGGAATTACATATTCAAATACGCGACAGGATTGAATCGTAATGGTAACCTTGACAACGTTTGCGTTTTTAATTATCATTTGGGCTATTATTGGTTTATTGTTGATTGCGAAGTAGACGAGTATAAATTTAACAAAATTGGTATTCAATCATATGAATGCCTTTTAAGTTATTTAAACAAAAATCTATGGTTAGGTATTTAACCCCGGAAGGGTTGAAAAAACTGGAAGAAGAGTTGAAAGAAAGAAAAACTAAAATGCGTCAGGCTATTGCCCAGTCTATTAAGGAAGCTAAAGAGCAAGGAGATTTAAGCGAGAATGCCGAGTATAGCGAAGCTAAAAGATTACAGGGTGAAAACGAGAGGCGCATTATGGAGTTGGAGAATTCGATTAGGACGTCTAAGGTGGTTAACTATGACAAAAAAAGTCAGGCAATTCAAATGGGTTCGAGAGTAAAAGTCAAATTCAACGGAATTGAACAAATTTTTGATATAGTTGGTTCTAATGAAGTTGATCCGCTTGGCAGCAAGATTTCTAACGAATCGCCTATAGGAAGAGCACTAATGGGGAAAAGCGTTGGAGATAAGGTAATTGTTGAAACGCCAAGCGGGAAGAAGATGTATGAGGTGGTGGAAGTGAGTTAAATGTTCTAATTGTCCTAGCTGTTTTTTACGGAAACAAGGCGTAGCCTTGTTTCTCTTGTTTTTTTAGAGGAGGAAGTTATAATGGCAGTGAGGTTAGAAGCGAGAAGCAAGAATTAAGAAGTTAGGGCTTTGCTGTATAGGCGAGAGCGGTTGACTAATTCCTTGATTCTTAATTCTAGATTCTAGATTTTAATAAGATGCTTGACGAGATTAAAAAAACTAAGTTGAGAAAACTTGAGGCCTTGCGGGATCAAAGCGTCGATCCTTATCCAGAAAAAACTAGACGCTCTGTGGTTAATAAAGAGGCGTTGAGCAGGTTTGATAATTTGAAGGACAAGAAAATTTTCCTGGTTGGTCGCGTGCGTTCGCTTCGTCCGATGGGCGGATCGGCTTTTGCTCACATAGAAGACGGATCAGGAAAAATTCAGGTTTTTCTAAGCAAGAAAAATATAGGCGGAGAGAATTATAAGTTGTTTACTGATACTATTGAGATTGGGGATTTCGTGCAGGTCGAGGGAAAATTATTTAAAACCAAGAAGGGCGAGAAAACTTTGGAAGTCCGTGACTGGAAAGTTTTGGCCAAGAGCGTCTTGCCTATTCCAACAGAGTACTTTGGACTCAAAGATCAAGAAGAACTTTTGCGAAAAAGGTATTTAGATTTAATGCTTAATCCGGAAACTCGGGAGCTTTTTAATAAAAAGAATATTTTTTGGCGGACTGTCAGGAATTTTTTAGTTGAAAAAGGTTTTCTGGAGGTGCAAACGCCAGTTTTGGAAAATATTCCCGGCGGCGCGGAAGCGGAGCCGTTTGTTACTCACCACAATGCTCTCGATCGCGATTTTTATTTGCGCATTTCATTGGAGCTTCCGCTTAAACGTCTTCTGGTCGGCGGCTATGAGAAAGTGTTTGAGATCGGGCGGGTGTTTCGCAATGAGGGAATCGACCGGGAGCATCTTCAAGAATATGATATGGTAGAGTTTTACGAAGCCTACGCGGATATGGAAAAGGGAATGAAGACAGTTGAAGAAATGTTTAAAGATATTGTGAAGGCGGTAACCGGAGGAGCAAAAACGGAATATGAGGAAAGTTTGGTGAATTGGGGTGATAAATGGGAGATAAAGGATTATTTTGAGTTGTTTAAAAAAGAAACCGGGATAGATTTAGATAATAAAGTAAGCGTTGAAGATTTAAAAAAGAGAGCCGACGAACTTGAGATTGAATATGAAGAAGATTATGGCAAGGGAAGAATGATTGATACAATTTTTAAAAAGACGGCTCGGGTTAAACTAATTCAGCCCTGTTTTTTGGTCGGTCATCCGATTGAAGTTTCGCCGCTGTCCAAAACAAACCCGAACGATTCCAAAAAAGTTTTGAGATTTCAAGTGGTGGCTGGAGGAATGGAGTTAGGCAATGGATTTTCGGAGCTTAACGATCCCATAGAGCAACGAAGAAGATTTGAAGAGCAGATGAGGTTGCGCAAAGCTGGCGACAAAGAGGCGCAAATGATGGATAAAGATTTCGTGGAGGCGCTGGAATACGGTATGCCGCCGGCGGTTGGTTTCGGGATGAGCGAGCGGCTGTTCGCCATGCTTATGAATAAATCTGTTCGGGAGACGGTGATCTTTCCGCCGGTGAGAGGGAAGAAATAGTTAAAAGTTCAAAGTTAAAAGTTGAAAATTTATTTGACTTATGGACAACCAGGAATTTAAAAAGATGCTTATAAAGCGAGCGCTTAAGTTAGCTAGGGACACCATGAAATTCGTGGATAAATTTCCAAACAAAATATCAGCTCGTGTAATAGCCGATCAGCTCTTACGAGCCGTGACTAGTGTTGGTGCTAACATTATTGAGGCCCAGGCTGCTAGTTCTAGAAAAGATTTTGTTAACTTTTTAAATCACGCTTTGAAAAGTGGGAACGAAACCAAGTTCTGGCTAGTTTTATCAGGAGATCTTGGGACTCAAATTACCAAAGAAGCTAAGGCTCTTTTAAAGGAAACTGATGAGTTAGTTAAAATTCTAGGTTCTAGCATTTCTACTTTGAGGGGCAAGAAGAAGATTGACTAACTTTAAACTTTAAACTGCAACTTTTCACTTTTAACTTTACACTTTGAACTATTATGCTTGATATCAAATTCATCCGTGACAATAAAGAAAAGGTTAAAGAAAATTGTCGGTTGCGCAATTTTAAAGTTGACATTGACCGGCTTTTGGAATTGGACGAGAAGAGGAGGAGGTTGATTGCGAAAATTGGCGAACTCAAAGAACGAAAGAATAAGTTAAACAAAGAGGTAAAAACTACCGAAGATAAAGATAAGCTGATTAGAGAGGGAAAAGAAATTAAGACGCGGTTGGAGAAACTGGAGTCGGGGTTTAGAGAGATTGATAAAGAATATAGGACACTTCTTTTTAAAGTCCCCAATATGACTCATCCAGCAGCGCCAATTGGGAGGGATGATAGCGAGAATAAAAAGATCGAGCAATATGGCGAGCCTCCAAAATTCGATTTTGAACCAAAGGGGCATGAAGAGATAATGGAAAATTTGGATCTGATTGATTTTAAAAGGGGAACAAAAGTTGCTGGAGCCAAATTTTATTTTCTGAAAAACGAAGGCGCGCTTTTGGAGCAGGCTCTCATTCAATACGCTCTTAATGTTTGTGTTGAAAAAGGCTTCGTTCCTTTTGTTACGCCTGATTTGGCTAAAGACGAAGTGCTTTTGGGAATTGGCTATAATCCGCGCGGAGAGGAGGCGCAGATCTATAGTGTGGAAAATACCGATTTAAATTTGGTGGGGACGGCCGAGATTGTCATGGGCGGGTATCATATGGGCGAAGTGATTCCTGAAGATAAACTGCCGCTCAAATATATTGCTCTCTCGCACTGTTTTAGAACTGAAGCCGGCAGTTACGGACGCCACAGCGCCGGGCTTTATAGAGTGCATCAATTTTCTAAAGTGGAAATGTTTGCTTACACTTTGCCGGAGGAGTCTGAAGAAATGCATAAGTATTTTAAAGACTTGGAAGTAAAAATCTTTAATGGGTTAGGCATTCCATTCCGAGTAGTTGATATTTGCGCTGGCGATTTGGGCGCGTCGGCTTACCGCAAATACGATCTGGAAGCTTGGATGACAAGCCGCGATGGTTGGGGGGAAATAACTTCGACTTCGGATACGACTGATTATCAAGCTCGGAGACTGAATATAAAAGTTAAGCGCAAAGATGGCAGGAGAGAGTTTTTGCATATGCTCAACGGTACGGCTATCGCTACCTCGCGAGCCATGATTGCTATTATAGAAAACTGCCAGCAAGCGGATGGAAGCGTGGTTGTGCCGGAAGTGTTGAGAGAGTATATGCCGGGGGAAATTGAGGTAGTTAAAAGTTCAAAGTGAAAAGTTGCAGCCTAGAGTTTAAAGTTTGTTTTAAGTTTGTTTTTGCTTGCGGGGTTTTCTTAATGCTGCTGGATGTCTTATCCAGCGTAGTTTAAAACGTAAGAGCGGGGGGAAACATAATTAAAATGATGGAAAAAATAGAAAAAAATCCGTGGTTCCCATTGAGAATAGCATCACTTCAGTAGAACGGCTGCCAGAGATTTTTTGAGGTTTAGAGATCGGCTTAAAGAGAATCTGAAGCTGTATGATGAGATGACTAATAATCTAGACGAAGCTTACAAGTATTTGGAGGAGCTCAAGAATAGGAAAAATAGAGAGTTGGCTCAAAGAAATATGCAATGGTTAAATGAAGTTGTAAGAGACTTGGATAAGGACTTGGAAGAAATAAGCAGAGAGAATGAAAGAATTAATGAATTTTTGCTAAGGCTAAAGGATAGAATTGAGGAATTGCGAAAGGAACGAAAAAAATGATTTTTTAAGAGGATGCGGAACATCCTGCTGGGTATTTTCAGAGACACCGAGTTGGAAATCCGGTAGACTTAGAAAAAAGAAGAATACTTGTGAAAAATAATGGGACCTCAAACCAAGGTTCAACCTAGCATCCGCTAAAGTTGAACTTTATGTGAACTTTTGAGCAGTGAATAATCTTAATCTTAAAAACATCAATCTTTCTCCCATCAAAGAGATGGAGCTCCGGGCGTCGAAGATTCCCGGAGTTGTTTCATTGGCGCAGGGCGTGCCTTCCTTTGACACGCCAGAAGTGATTAAAAGAAAAGCTGTCGAGGCTATTAAGGATGGCAAAGTGGCTAAGTATTCTTTAGCGCCGGGGATTTTGGAATTGCGGGAAGTGATTGCCCAAAATCTGGAGGGAGAGAATAAGTTCTATGATTTTGAAACGGAAATTATCGTAACAGCAGGCTCCATTGAAGCTATTACGGCGACTTTTCTCACTATCCTTGACCGAGGCGACGAAGTTTTAATACCAGATCCGAGTTACACTTCCTATCAGTCGGCTATTAAAGTAGCTGGAGGTGTCCCTGTTTTTGTTTCGCTTAATGAAGATCAGGACTGGGCGCTTGATATTAAAGGGATTAAAGAGAAGATAACGGCTAAAACCAAAGCCATTCTTTTCTGCAATCCCAATAATCCCACCGGAACAGTTTTTTCCAAAGGGCAGTTGCTGGAATTGGCTGAAGTGGCCAAAGAACATAGCTTGTACATTTTAAGCGATGAAGTTTATAAAGATTTTGTGTATGGAAGCAGCGGGCGGTTATTCTCCGTGGGAGAGATAAGAGAGATTAGGGACAGAGTTGTGTATATTTTTTCGTTTTCCAAAGCTTGCGCTATGACCGGTTGGAGAGTAGCCTTTTTAGCTACGGACCAAAAATTAGCTTCTAAAGTTCTGGCGGTTCACGACGCTATGGTAACCTGCGCGCCGGTGGTTTCCCAGTATGCCGCCTTGGCGGCGCTGGAGATGGCTCGGGAGGAAGTAAATAATTTTAAAGAAATTTTTCAGAAAAGAAGGGATTTAATTTGTTCTCGTCTGGATAAGCTAAGCGAAGTTTTCACATACCAAAAGCCGAACGGCGCTTATTTTATTTTCCCCAGGATTAATGAAGAATATCTGCGGAAAATTGGCGGTGGTGGCGGATCTTGGAAATTTGCTATAGAATTACTAGAAAAGGCAAAGGTGGCGGTAGTGCCGGGCGCGGCTTTTGGGCCGACCGGTGAAAATCATGCCCGGATGTGTTTTGGGAGGAGCGAGGAAGACATAAACGAGGCGTTTGAGAGGATGGAGAGGTTTTTAGGGAATTAAGAATTAAGAATTAAGAATTTAGAATAATGAATATTGAGTCCGCTTTATTCTACATTCTTAATTCTTATTCAAAATTCTTTTTGTGATATTGTAATATGAAGTCTTTATTTAAGGAAACGGTCCAATACTACCTCAAATACCTTACCAAATTCGTTCTTTGGCGGCATAGGCCGTTTGTGGTAGTAGTAGCAGGCAGCACCAATAAAACGATTGTAAAGGATTACATTTTAAAGTTCCTGCGGGAAAAATACGGCGAAGAGGAAGTGCGCGGCAATCCTCGCAGTTATAATACGGAGATTGGTTTGCCTCTGGCCATTCTTTATCTTGATTCGGGAGAATCGTCGGTTATAAAATGGATTAAAGTTTTACTTCGAGGGACTTGGAAGGCGCTGGTAGAGTCAAAATTTCCGTCTAAGCTGGTGCTTGAGCTGGGAGTTGATAAGCGGGGCGATATGGAATATCTTCTTGGAATTGTGCGGCCTGATGTCGCCATCATAACCAACATCGAGGGAAGTTATTCCGATACGGATTCGAGTCTTGACGATATTTTCGAAGAATTTAGGCTGCTGGTTGAAAAAGTTCCTAAAGAAGGAAAAATATTGCTCAACTTTGATGATCAGCGCGTCTCTGATTTGGCTAACCTGACAGAGGCTGAAGTTGTTTCTTACGGGTTCAATGAAGAATCTAAAGCGCGGGCGCGAAATTTAAGAGTAAGTGTTGCGGGACAGAGTTTTGATTTTAGCTTCCGGAATGAGAAGGAATTGGTTGAGATAAGGAAGTATGGGCGGCATTATGTTTACGCTTGGATGGTTGCCAAAGTGATAAAAAGTATTCTTTGAGTTGTTCGAGGTTTCACCTCAAGCATGTTCGAGGTGAGACCTCGAATGTTTTTCCAAAAACCAAAAAGAAAAACTAAATCCTGGCAGAGGAAAAGTCCTAAAATATACTCGGCAGCCCCAAGGAAGATTAAGAGGGATAGGAAATTTACCATAGCCCGCTTTTTTTATTGGATTTTACTGCTTAGCTTTATTGGTGTTTGCGGGTATTTGTTTTTATTTTCCCCGCTTTTAGATGTAGAAGTGATATCAATAGAGGGAAACGAGAGCGTTCCCGCCGAAGAGATTACCGCTGTGGTGAATTCAGTTATTTCCGGAGAATACCTTGATTGTTTTTCCAAGCGTAATTTTTTACTACTCAACAAAAGGAAAATAAAAGAAGCTTTAAAAAGTAATTTCAGTCGTGTAAGCAGAGTGGAGGTTGAAAAGAAATTTCCCAAGACAATTTTAATAAGCGTGGTGGAGCGGGGAGCCGAGCTAATCTGGTGCAGCGGCGGAGTGTGCTATTTAGTGGATGACAGCGGATTGGTTTACTCCGGCGCCAGCGGAACGGATGAGGAATTGCGAGATGAAAACTTTTTAACTGTTATTGACGACAGCGCTCGGCCGGTTGATATCGGGGGGACAACGTTTGATCAGGAATTTATTAAATACTTGAAAGAAATGAATGCGGCGCTGAAAGACGAAATTAAATTGGTGGAGAAGGAAAATTATCATACTCCTTCTTTAGCCTCGCGGGAAATTACGGTAAAGACTAAAGAAGGATGGTTTTTAAAATTAAGCTCACTGATTCCTTTCAAGGAAATAAAGACCATAATCTTGACTGTTTTTGAAAAAGATCCAATTCTAGCGGATGCGGAAAAAAGAAAAAGACTTGACTATTTGGATTTAAGGATTAAGAATAAGGTGTATTATAAGTTAAAGTAAAAACTCAAAACTAAAAGGTCAAAACCGCAACTCAAAACTAGAAACTGTTTTTTATTTAAGGAGGAGAGTGAGATGGCACATTCTTGCGTAGTGAAAGTGAAAAGGCGTGGAGTAAGTTTCGGCAGGATATTTCTGGGGAGAATCGAGGAAGTTA
>CAZIWW010000001.1:36002-86096 GCA_964543275.1 uncultured Bdellovibrionales bacterium
AAAGAATTTCCACTGCTAAAAGCGGCTGGGGAACCAGCCGCTTTTGATTTTGCCATATGATTATTTTATATCCTCAATCTTGTAAATCATTATAGAATGCCCGATTGAGGCGTAAGGCTCGCGGGCGCGCAGCCATCCGTAGTCGGGTTCGCCGAAATTTATTTTATAATAGAGCGAGTTTTGCAGGAAAGTGGCCGAGACAGCGTACCAGCCGTTTTCTTGCCCTCTGTCGGCGTGCCAGATAATGGCTTTGTCCCCCAGATAATGCTTTACGTCTCCGCCGCCGAAATAATCGACCCGGATTTTGTCGATATTATTTTCTTCAACCCAACGGGCCAGTCTTTTTAATTCTTGTCCCCAGTCCACGTTGGAGTCGGTTACATATTTGTAGCCGTTTTTTGATCCGCCGACGAGTTCGTTAAAGTAGGCTAGATAATATGGGTAAGCGAAAGCTGTTTCGGCGATCAGCCAAATAATAAGAATTGAGATTATTCCGCTAAAAACTTTTTTATAATTTTTCTTGAGCTTGCCGCCAAAGACAACTATTTCTTTGGATACTAGAATATAAACGAAGGGCAAAATAGGGAAAAGATGGCGAAGGCCGATGTTAAGATTTCCGGTAATGCTGGTGTAAAGATAAACGGTTATAAAAAGGAGCATGGAAAATTCGGCGATATTGCGGTTAAGATATTTTTTTAGATTTGCGAAAACCAATTTTGGAAATCTCCGCGCGTTATTCTTGAGAAATAACCAAAAGCCAATTGCCATAGCTGAAAGAATTAAAACTAAACTGGGTATGGGCTCTTTAATAAGAAAAACTAATGGGAAGTAAGAAGTAAAACTTTGGTTGGTGACTTCGCCAAAGAAGTAAGTGGTGTTGCCGCCGGAGACGCGGCCGATTACCATAAGTAGTCCGGTGAAGTACTGACTGTAAGGACGCAAGACAGGGTTATCGGCCATTTGATGAAGATGGGGAGCAATTGATTGCTGAAGCCCGCCGTAGAGCTGGGTGTCAATGAGTTGATGGATTTTTCCCGCCGGCATTTTGTAGATATTGATGGCGTAAACAACCCATATTACCAAAAAGCAGATGATTGCAACGAGGACGAAAGAGGAAAAGTAAAGGTAAATTTTGCGCAGCCGCAGTTTTTTGATTTTAGATGAACCTAGGAAGGAAAAGTTGATTTTTTCTTTTCTGAAAATTGCGTACAGGAGAAGAATCAGTCCGAAAACTGGAAACAGCAAGACAGCCGAGAATTTTGCCAGTTGAGCCAATCCAAGGAAAATTCCGGCTAAAATTATTGTTTTGTAATTTGGCGTTTTTAAGTATTTAACGAAGAAATAAAAAGCGAAGAATAAGAAAGCGGCGATGCCGAGATCGGTGGTGACATAATGGTTATGCCCGAGAATGTTTGGGTCAAAAGCGTAGAGGGTTAAAGCTAGCAGTCCAGCCTTGATTCCGAAAAGTTCCTTGGCCCAAAAATAAATAAACCAGCCTAAGAGGAGAGAGATAAGAATAATGGGGAGACGGGACCAAAATAAAATTTGTTCGGTGTTGTTATTGGGGAAGTAAACCCCGCACCAATTTTCGATTTTAGAAATAAGTTTATCCTTTTCGTCAGGCGAATTTTGTTCTTGGGAAATTGGCGACGGGTAAATAAATCTCCACCCCGCGTTCCACTGACCATTGGCATCGGTAGTCCAGAATTCTTCGTTAACGGGAAAGGTTAAGTTAAGAAACTGCAAAGGTATTCCGGACAAGTCCTTGATTAACGGCGGATGCTCTGGATTAAGCCGAAAGTCGTGATACTTGAGGTAAGTGTAGCCTGCCGGAATGTGAGCTACTTCGTCCATAATAGCCGCGTCGCCTAGGGAGACGCCAAGGGAAACGATAAACATAATAACAAGGATGGCGGCTACGATGAATTTTGAGTATTTTTCGAGCAACTTCATTAAGTTAAGAGTCCAAAGTGTAAAATTAAAGTTGCGGTTTAAAATTAAAAGCTGCTGGCAAACGTATTCAATAACTTTGAACTTTAAACCGCCGCGCTCGGCTTCGTCCCGCCAAGGAGGGATTAAGGCGGGCGGGCAGCTTTTCGCTTTTAACTTTACGCTTTGAACTAATTAATATTGATCACAAAAAAATCTATCTCGCTGCCGGGTTGAGAAATCACTTTCATAGTTATAGCATTGGAAAAAACTGCTCTTATTTTATTTTCTATGCCCTTATCATAATTCATTAAAACTACTTTAGCTATAGGCTTCAAGCTGGCGGGATTAAAATTTGGATCGAGGTAGCTGATACTCGGTGTCTTAGAATAAGTTAACAACTTGATCACGTGAGCCGAGATTGGCAATCCGTCGTCCATTGTTTTTCCGCCGCCGTTAACAACCACATACTTGTTAATATCTTCCGGTAATTCATTGAGATAGGCGGCCATCTCCGTAAAGTTCTGATTGAAAGCTTGACGGACTTCAAGACTTTGGCCCCAGTCTATAAAATATCTTTTCACGGAAACGAACCCGCTCCAGGTGATAGATAAAATTAAAAAGATATAGATTACTGTTTTGAGATTAGCGCTTTTAATTTTGTCAGTTTGCCTAAAAACCAGCTCGATAAAGCAAGCGGATATAAGCAAGACCGCGGGAAGCGCGCCGATAACGCGGAGTGAATGGGGGAGACCTTCGTAAGTTAAAATTCCCGGAAGAAGCATAACGGCAAACCAAGATAAAAGCAAAACGGTGATCGCAAGATTATCGTTGTGTTTTCGATTTTTAATTCTTTGATACATTAAGTGAAAAAATTGCCAAGCAAGATAACCGAGTCCGGCTAGAAAAAACAAGCCGATTATGAATTGGAGCTCTGGCTGGGAAGGCAGGTTGTGCCGCCAGTTTTGGTCTCCGTGAAAATTAAAAGATCCTAAATTTAGAGCGGCGCTGATTCCCAAAGCTTTAAAGAGATGACCTTGATTTACTTCCGGATTTAGCACCGAGACGCTGCCGGTTCTGGCACTGAAATGTTCAGGATGCGAATAGAAATCTGCCAGCATCGGAGAAGCTGTTAGAAGCGCGAGTAGTGTAAACACGGCAATTTCTTTCCAATGATTTTTTAGAAAGTTTTTCTTGGCTGCGATTAAGGCGGCCAGCAGGGCTATTAAAATAAGCGGAGCTATGCGGAAGGCGATATAAGTATGGATTCCCAGGCCGAAGAAAACACCGGCTAAAATATAATTGTATAATTTTTTGGTTCGCAGGCCGCGGAGCAGGAAGTAGAACGAGAAAACCAAGACGAACGGGAGCATAATAGCCCGAAAGGCGATGCGGCTGAAGTTGAGATGCCAAAAGGAAGTAGCGGTTAAAAATCCGGCGATGGCGCCTGCTCGCCAGCCGCCGAACAATTCCCTGGCCAAAAGAATCATTCCCAAAACGGTAAAAATCCCGAAAGCGGCCGACCATATCCGAAGCGTTGCCGCGCTGACGCCGAACAGCTTAAATCCCAAGGCGATAAGATTTATAAACAATCCCTCCCGGCCGTAGTTGTTTTCGTAAAAAAGTTTCCAGTGGCTGGCCTCGTTGGCTTGGATAGCGTCGGTTCCGTGAATGGCTTCGTCTGGATAAACTCCAGGAGGCAAACTCTCAAGGTGATAAATTCTAACAAATAAGGCAACGAACAAAATAATTCCCACAAGAACCGGGTAGGCATATTTTTTGTATTTCAGCCAATCTGTGGATTTGCTTCGTTCCTTTCTGTGGTCAAATTTAGTTTTTCCCCTCGATACTTTTTTGGTATTTTTTTTCATTTTTATTTTGACAATTTTTGCGGGGATGTCTCTGCCGGAATATCTTCGTTTCTCTGCTGAATATTTTATCTCATCTGCAGTTTACCAGCAAATTTTTTAGATTAATTGAAAATTGACGTATAATATGCGATCGCATTTAAGTGTTAAAATGGTTTTGTGTTTTTGGGTCAGGTTTACGTTATTTGTGTTAGTTTGGAAAAGTTGTGTGCTTTGCGGCTTTGCTGTGGTTTGCTGTGGTTGTATTAAGTAATTTGACCGCTGTGAGAGTGATCGAGTTACTTGAGCACATGTCCATTTGGATAAAATTGCAAAACATGTTATTATAACACCATAACTTGCAAAAGGTGCTTTTCTCGCCTTTTGTCTTGGCGTAAAGAAAACAAAAGTGCTTAAGGGAATAGAAATCTCAAGTAAAATAAAAATCCTTATCATCAGCTCCGTGGCATTGGTTGTATTATTTATACTGTGCCCTTTTGAGCTAGGCGCGGTTTCTTCGGATGCTGGTCAGGGAGCTAAAGTAACAACGGCTCAAGCCCAGACGGCCGAAGAAGTTTCCGATGACTACGAGCTTTATCAGAAGTATCTTTTGTATAAAAAATATAAGAAGAAGCGACTTTATAAAAAATACAAGAAATATAAAAAATACAAAAAAAAGTATAAATTTGATAGTAAGGCGGAGAGAAGACAGTATAAAGAATACTACAAGCTTTATAAGCTCTACAAAAAAAATCCTGGTCGCTACAAGCGCTATGCCAGATATTACGAACAGTACAAAAAGTACCGCGGGTATAAACATAAGTACAAGCCTTACCGAAAATACAAAAAGTACGGTAAGTATAGAAAGTATAACAAGGCTTCTTATAATAAGTATAAAAAATACGGATCAAAAGCTTATAAAGATGGCTACAGCCGATACTTGAATGCCCAGGGAAAACAGACAACGGGGATAGTTAACTTGGGCGAGGCTGATTTAGGTGGTGGATTGCTTGGCCCGAACATCTCGGTTGGCATTCAGAGCTATACTAAAAATGATTTGAGGAACAGCCCTTTTAAGATCAGCGCCAACAAAGACTATAACATCAGAGACAAGAACGGGAATATAATCGCTTCGGTTTCTGCGTCTGCTCGGACTAAGGTTAAATACGCTTCGGGCGGCAATCTGAAGATATATGGATCAATAACAGAGAGGACTGTAGCTGCGGAGGTCAGGTTTGACGCCACCGACGGCAATAACGATGATTTGATTTTTGATGTAAATAAGCCTGGCTCAAGTTACGATCGTTACCGCGGTAAAATAAAACTTCGCTTTTACGACAGCTCTAAATCCAACTGCGATCGCATTTGGGTTATCAACACTCTGCCGCTGGAGCATTATGTCTGGGGAATGGGGGAGATTAGCGGGACGGGACCAATGGCTCATAATCGGGTGATGACCACCAGCTACAGGACTTACGGTTATTGGAAAATTAAATTCAGCACTAAGTACGCCGCCCAGGGTTTTAAAGTCGACGCCACATCTGGCAACCAGATTTATTATGGCTATGATTACGAAATAGCGCACCCCAGAATTAGGTCAGCCGCTGAAGATACTCGCGGAAAAATTGTAATGTATCACGGTAAAATAGCTATTACTCCTTATAGTTCTTGGACCGACGGGCGGACCCGCAGTTGGAAAGAGCGCTGGGGGTCGAGTAATTATCCTTGGTGCAAGTCTGTTCCTGACCCATACGGCAAACATCCCTCCAAAAGTACTTCTCAATTGGTGCGAGAAGGAAATCATATGGTGGGTTTAAGCGCCCACGGCTCGCTCGACCGAGGCGACCATTGGGATTGGGAAAGGATTTTAAAATATTATTACAGCGGGATAGATATTGTTGGGGTGTATTAAGGAAGTTTAAAGTTTAAAACTCAAAGCTCAAAATTATAGTGTCGTCCGTCTGCCAGCCCGCAGCAGATGCAGCGTTTCTGGCGGGCAACGGTATTGCATTTCGGGCAGGCTTCGCGACGACATTTTGTAATTTAATTAATAGTATGTCACGATGAAAACCAACAATCTTTTTTTGAAAATAATCTTTGTTGCTTTGGCGGCTGTTATTTTGTATTGGGGTTTCGGCGCAATCAAGGAGCGCTATTTTAATAAATCCTCCGAGGGAAATTCTGTACAAGAAGAAGCGCAGAAAGACAAAGAAGCTGTTGAAGATGAAAGCGGCGAGGGCTTGAAAGAAGAAATACGGGAAGAGTCGGGCGAGGGCGAGTCGGAAACCGGCATGGAAGGCGACCACCTTTATGTTACCCGCGAGGACTGCGAAAATAGATGTGAGAAGTTTAAGGACAGCGAAGAGAATCTGAAGTATTGTCAGGAAGTTTGCGGTCTAGTTCCAATTTCCGAAGTTGAAAACTGCGATGGCTTGGAAGGCCTGGAAAGGGATTATTGTCTCAAAGATTTGGCTGTTAGGAAAAAAGACGACAATATCTGCGACGAGATCAGAGATAACAAAATCAAGCAAGTTTGCCGCAATCGGGTGGCGGAAGAAATTTTGAGCGAGATGGGATTGTAAAAGATAAAAAGCGCAGAGACAAACTCCGCGTTTTTGTTTAAGTAAGCGTCTTAAGAACCATAAAGCGCGCAAAGTTCGGACTTATCCACAGAAGTTTTTTATTGCGGAGAGTTTTGTGGTATAATTTAGGCATGAATAATAAAGAGAAAGACAATCATTGGCCATATAAGGAACCTTTCTCTTCCAAGAAGCGTCCTGGGAAAATAATTCTTTCAGAAAAAGAGAGAAATAATCTTGCGAATGAAATCATCTCTTCTATTTTTAATGATTCAAATAATACTTTAAGTCTTGAAGGGCATAACCGTGATTCTAGTATTGACGCGAAGGGCGAAAAACTAAGTTCAGAAAAAGAATTAAATTTCGAGGAACAGGCGCGCGGAGAGATTAGAAACGCTTTCGATTCGTTTTTTCGGGAAATTAAGGCGCTTGTTGGCAGAGAAGGCATAAAAGGGTTATTAGAAATTGGGATTAATGCTAATAGTCTGGAAAAGGAGCTTCATATTTTTAACGACGAAAAAATTATTAAGCGATGTTGCGAGACCGTTCTTAAAATTTTTCACAACAAACAGGATAACGGTCTCGGTATTAGAAATTGGGCGAATACGGTTGTTGAAACGGCTTTGAGAAAGGAAGGAGAGGAAATAGCAAAAGCGCTCGATGTTATTAGAAATAGAAAGATAAGTAGCGGCGAAGTGAAAATAGGAAAGGTGATTAGGAGAAAGTCGCCTGAGTCTGATGATGTTCTTTCAGCTAAGAGCGAAGCTCCATCCGGAGAAGGGGAAATTGTTCTCGGGAATGAACAAGAGGTAAGTGAGGATGATCTTCAAGAGCAGTTAAAAGAAACGGTGAGAGGGATTGTTAACAGTGAAATAGAGAAGATTAAAAACGAAAGCCTGATAAGCCGAGGAGTGAAATACGACAGTTACATTGAAGGAAAAATTAAATCTCAATGGTTAAAGGCCGGTGAGTTAACTGGCGACGAAATTAGCGAGATAGCAAAAAAATATCTGGAAGAGAGACAAAAAGTCGCGGATGCCGTGACGGAAGATATTCTGGAGAATCTTGAACTAAATCCGGGCAGAAAGAAAGACGAAGGATACATTTCAACACTCGCTTTTTTGTGGACTAGAAAGAAAATTTTCGAATACGCGGAAGAGTATTTGGAAAACAAAAAGGTTTCTGAAAAAGGAAAGTTAGATTTTACTCCGGAACAGCAGGAGGCTGTTGATTTGTTATTAGAGGAAGCATCAGGATACAACGAAGAAATTGCTGGCATTTTGGAGAGAAGCGGCAAGGCGAAGTTTTATACTGCTGAAAATATAAGCAATCTTATTGAATCTCATTTAAGAGAATTAATTTTCAAAAATTTTGTGGAAGATAAATTTTTTTCAGATAGTGACGTTGAAAAAGTGGTTAAGCATGTTTTAGAAAATTTAAATAAGTAGTTATGACAGAGGTTTTTAAAGAAATATTGAAAGCGGGCGCAAGACGTGGAGAGGAATTTGCTAAAAAGGCAAAGGGGCTTAGAAGTGGAAGTCAAGAGGAATTACCCAAAGCTACTGATGAGGAATTGGCGCAGGCGGAACTGTATGAACAGAAAAAAGAAACTGGACGGAAGAACGATCTTAAGGACGGTCTTGGAGAAACACATAAAGGAGACGGAGCTCAAGGGGTACTTGAGGGAGCGAGAGGCACTGCTACTGCTATGCTGGGGGAGAATCAGGAAGAACCGCGGCAAAAATCTCTTACTGAAGCTGAAGCAAAAGGAGATGAAGATCCATCATTAGTTGAGAATGCTGAACTGGCTGGAGAGCATATCACTGAAGAGGTGCCGAAAAAAGAAGAGAAAGGTGAAGGGACCAAGAGTTTAGAGATGTTAAAAAAGGATCTTGAGGAAAAAAGGGCAAAGTACGCTCGTTTAGATACAGATATTTCGGGTAAGTGGTCGAGGCTTAAGAGAGTGCTGGGCTTGAATATTAAAGAAGTGAAGAACAAAGATGTCGATGTTGAGAAAGCCAGACGGGAATATTATGAAGCGTTGGAAAAATATGCCGGCGCAAGAAAGGCTTCCTTGCCGGAAGGAGATAAGAAAGCGGCTGCGGAACTTTTAAAAGAAGTTCGTCTTGATGAGGCGCTTAATATTTTTAATGCCAAAACGGACGAAAGGTTAAAGGCGAGAAAAGAAAGAGGCGATTGGCCAAGCAAGTTAATGGACGGATATATGAAAGCGGTTGAGAAGTGGCGGGGATACAATTGGAAAACAAAGCTTGCTCTTTCGGGGATTTTGTTAACTGCCGGGGCAGCCAGTGGTCTTTATGGAATTGCTTTTGGTTCCATAGGCGCTGGAGTTTTTTCAACATTTAAAATTTCCCAGAGGGCGTTAAGCGCCGGAGCAACTGGACTTGGGATAAAGAAGATGTGGGATGCGGCTTCCTTAAAACGAATGGAGAAAAAATCAGTGAAAGAAATCGAGGGAATGTTATCGAAAGATGATTGGTTAGACAGGTTTGATTCTAAATTAGATGAGAGCATAAAATCTGTTAATGAGAGGCTGGCAAAGATAGAAAAGAAGGATTTAACGAGGAAAAGAGTTGCGGTGTGGGCTGGTATTTTGTTTGGCGGCGGAGGAATGATTTTCGATATTTATAAGGGCTGGTCCGGATCCGGATTGGGGAAAACGGCGGACGTGGTTTCCGGCAAGCCGTCCGGCGCCGGGGTGACCGATGTGCGTAAGCCGAGCGGGATTGGTCAACCCCCCGTTGAAAAAACTCCAGGTACTCATATAGGTACTCATATTGAGCCGCCCAAAGCGCCTCCGGCCGACGAAGTAATTAAGTCGCCGGCAGTTACTACAGAGGATATTATTAGCAAGCCGCCCGATAAATATGTTACAACTCCGATTCCAGCGGAGACAACTGAAAAGATGACGGAGTTTATGGGAGACTCAACTGAAATTAAAAAAGGCGGAAGTATTTGGAAATCGGTGCGAAGGTTGTATATGAAGCATCCGGAAGAGTATGGATATGGTTCGGACGGAGAGCGAGTTAAAAGCTTGTTTAAATCGTTCAAGGAGCAGGGGATTTTGAAACGTCTGGGAATTCGAGGGATTGATAATTTCGAAGATTTAACCGATGAGCAGAAGATTAAAATCTGGTCGGAGTGGAAGACAGCTAATTCTGTCAGGGATCTTTCCATTTCCAGCGGTGGGAGAATTAAAGATTTGGTCCACGCTGGAGATAAGATTTTTCTTGATAAGGACGGGAAAATCACTTTTGATTTCGAGCGCGGTTCCGGCATAAGACCGGGCTATTTGTCCGGTCACGAAACTGGCGCGGGTAAGGGCGGCGGAGTCGCGGAAGTCGTCGGCGGCGGAGCAGGCGCGGAAGAATTTCGCGAAGGCGAGAAGCCGGCTTGGCTTGAGGAATATGATAAAAGAATAGGAGAAACGAGATTAAGAGAGCAGGCGGCGGAAGCTAGATTAGATAGAGCTGACGAGTATTTGCGGAAGACTAGTGATGATTTAGCGGCGGCTAGAGAAGCAGAAACAGCGGCTATTGACTACACTCGGACTCATGAATTGATGGATTATATCCAGCAAAAGCTTTCAGGAGTTGATATCGACTGGGGCGCTCGCGGATCGGCTATGAGAATGTATGACGAATTAAAACAAGGTTCGCTAATTAATTCTGATCAGCCTATGGCGCCGGATATGGGCAAGGAACAGTATTGGAAAACACTCCGGAGGTTAACTGACGATCTTGGCAAACCGCGAGGTGGCGAAACAGTCGAGGAGTGGGTAAAGAGAGGATTGGAGCGTAAAAAAATTTCTCCAGAAAGAGTAATTAGCGTCCTTAAGAAAGTATCCAATGGGTAAGCGGGATTAAGCATTAACAAATATTTATTTTAAACCAATGACTCAAGACACCATTCTTAAACAAACAATTATTGAAGAGTTGGGCTTGCGGGATCTTCCCCGAGAAAAAAAAGAAAAAATGCTGGTGAAAATGACCGAAGTGGTTTTGAAGAGAATTTATCTAGAAACGGTGGAGAGCTTAAGCGACGCTGATCGAGAGGAGCTGGGCAAACTTTTGGACAAAAAAGCGGAACCGGAAAAGGTCGAAGGGTTTTTAAAGTCCAAATTTGAAGATTACGACGGGTTTGTGAAAAAAATTGTGGACGATTTTAAAAACGAGATGAAGGAATCGATGACGCAGCTCGAAAATTCAAAATCCTAATATCGAAGTTTCTGCATGGCGGCAAACGGAAATTGCGGGTTTTGAATTTTGAAATTATTTTGTGTTTAGGGTTTAAGATTTTGGATTTAAAATTAAATTTATGCCACAAAGCAAATATCAGGAACCAATTGAGGGAGAAGATCTTGATTTAGAGAAAAAATTTAAAGATGCGCGTGTCCAAAAAGCCGGCGAGGGTTTATTTCCTAAGGAATCTGTTGGCGAGAAAACTGGGGAGGATGTTGAAGCTGGGAAGAAAGTTACTGAACTAGAAGTAAAGGGAAAGGAGCCGATTAGTCCGGAAAAGGGAGCTGAAGCGGAAGTTGGCGAGAAAAGGATTTCGGAAAAACTAGAGACGGCTCGCAGAGTTATCGGAGTTCGGCAGGCTGCTCCCAAGACAACCGTAGCCCAAGACGCCCAAGCCATTTCTCAAATTGCCGAGTATGAAAAGAAAATAGACAAGCTGATGGAGATCGCTACGCACAAGGGGCCGGAACACGCCGTTAAAGTAGCCCAACATTTAGACAAAAGCAAAATTTCCGCTCGAGCCGATAATTATACTATGGACGAGATTCATGACAAGATGGAGAACGATTTGCGAGAGCGACTGGTCAAGAAAGGATTGTTGAAGGAGCTCTAGGGAAAATCCCAATGTCAAAATCCCAATATCCAATAAAATTCCAAATTTCAAATCCCAAGATGTGCGTGAAGTCTATTTTCCGTAATTTTATTTCTTCGCGGAAAGTACCGCAATACTTAAAATAAAAATTTTAAAATAAAAAATGGCGAATAATACAAACACAAAACCGAATCCAAAATTAAAGGATCCTAAAATAAAGGGGACTAAAATTCCCCAAGCTTCATCCAATTCCTCCAGGAAAGTCTTAATTGGCTGTCTGATTGCAGTGGCTGTTTTTTTGGCATTGGCTATAATTGGCGGTCTGGCCGTTGCCGGGTATTGGTATTACAAGTCTAAGAAGGAAAGCATATTTTCTGAATCTTCGCCGCCTCCGAGTTGGCAAATAGAGGATGCTAGCCAGGATCAGGAGCAAGAAGAGTCTTCACAGCAAAAACCAGAACAAAAGCCAAGGACAACTTACGAAAACAAGCAATTTGGTTTTAAGCTTAAGATGACTCCGACTTGGAAGGATTACAAAGCTGTTCAGAAAGATACCGATGGAGGTTTTGGGGCGGCTATAATTGATTTTTATCTGCCGTCTTCCAAGGCTGATTACACTGACCTTCCGGGATATGTTGAACTTTTTACTATAAATGTTTACTACATTGAACGCTGGCCCGAGTACCAGGACTTTTGCAAAGAAGCTATGTGCGCGGGAGAAGAAGTTGGGAGAAACAGTAAATATGTTTTTACTTACTCTCACATTAGCGGTTTCCCGCCGGACGATGTTTCGCAGCAGGCTATACTCGATATGGAAACTATCGCGAAGAGTATTGAAATTTTTGAGCCGAGCGGGAGCGGATCGAGTTCCGGCGCCGCGTTGTCCCAGCAAGGTATCGCCGGTCAGGCGGGAAAGCCGGCTTATAACTCTAATTACGTTTCCGGCGCCAATTACTACGCTAACTGTAAATATCGCTATTCTCTTTATTATCCCTCTACTTGGTCAACCGAGGGAGCGACCAGCAATTCCGGACAGGTTTTCTTCGTGGGTCCCAACGCGAGAGTTAAGATCGAATCGCTTGGTCTTACCTCGGGCGAGTCTTTGGCGGCTTTTGCGGCCAGACGAACGAGTGTAATGGAAGGGAACAAAGTTTGGAGCGAGACGGTGGAATGGGACAGTAAGGGAACGTCAACAATCAGAAGTTACTTTACTCATCCCGATTCGCAGTCAATGCACTGGATTCAAGGCGGGAGAGGAATGGAGCTTATGGCTTTTGGCGACGGGTATAATTCCCAATTTATTAATATCAAAAATCTGCTAGGTTCGCTGACGATTGATTTGGATTATATAGATACTTGCGATTCAAGCAGTTCTTCATCTAATAATCCTACAAGTTCTGGGTTTAATTGTGATTCATGGATTCACCCCAACGGGGATATTGAGTATTGGTGGTATAGTCTATCGCAGGAAGAGCAGGATTGTTATGTTAAGAAATACGGCGATCCGGGGTTTCAATAAGCCTATAAATCCCAATGATAAAATCCCAATGTCAAATAAAAATCCAAATCCCAATGATAAAAAGTACGATCTTTTAGGGGGAACAGCTAAATTTGGCGAGGATGTTATTGATCTCGCGGGGACTTTAGGTAAGAATGAAATCAATCGGCCACTAATAAGCCAAGGGATAAGGTCTTCTACGAGCATTGGCGCTAATTACATGGAAGCTAATGCGGCTGGGTCACGGAAGGACTTCGAGTATAAAATAACTTTGTGTAAAAAAGAGGCTAAAGAAACGATGCGCTGGTCGCGGATGTTGGCTAGAGCTAATCCAGAAAAGAAAGATGAAATTAGAAAGCTCTGGAAAGAAGCTCAAGAGCTAGTTTTTATCTTCTCAGCTATTCTTAATAGTTCGAGGAAGAAAGAAAAGCAGAGAAAGGTAAAGTAGATATCAATTAAGATATTGGATTGGATATTGGGATTTTGGAATTGGGATTTATTACAATGGATACTTGGAATCTTAATCTAATACTCTATCCGCTGGCTATTACGCTGGCTATAATATGTTTTGGCTCCGGAGCTTGGCTGGTGTTCCGCAGTTTTGTCATTTTCCGAGGGCAGATTACTCGGTCGCTTAATATGAATCTGGATGTGGTAAAGGTGAGTCGGCCGCTCAAACAAGAAGGTCAGGTAGGGGAGCAGGTCCAACCCAAATCGGAGAAGGAAATAATTTCAGTAATGGAGCATCTTCTGGCCAGTCTGGTGAATGTTAAAGAGAAGGCCGGTCTTTTGCGCCGGCTTATTTACGGCGACGCGGTGATTGCTCTAGAGATAGCCAACGCGGCTGACGACGACCAAATTACTTTTTATGTGGGAGCGCCGAAGAAATTTATGGGACTTGTGGAAAAGCAAATACACAGCTTTTATCCAAAAGCTTCCATTGAAAGAGTGAAGGACTACAACATTTTTTCTCCGGGAAGCTTTACATCGGCTTCTCTTCTCAAGCTTAAGGAAAAATATTATCTTCCTATAAAAACTTACCAGTTCTTGGAGGCTGATCCGCTTAACAATATTACCAATGTGCTTGGGAAGTTTGACGAGAAAAAAGAAGGAGCGGCTATTCAACTGCTTATTAAACCGGCTGGAGGCAATTGGCGCGGCAAGGGAAGAGAAGTGGCTCACAAGATGCAGCAGGGTCGGAGATTAAGCGAAGTTAAGAGAGATACCTTTTTTAGAAATTTATTTGGTGGACTTTTTAAAACATTTACGGACGTTGGCAAAAAGGACGAACATTCTAAAAAAGATCCTTTTAAGAACGAAAGGGAGCCAATTAGTCTTACTCCGGAGGAGCAGGAGGTGGTTAAAAAAATAGAAAGCAAAGTCGGCAAGTCGGGTTTTAAAGTCAATATCAGATTGGTGGCTTCGGCCTTGACACAAGAAAGGTCCGAAGTGATTTTGTCGGAGCTGGAGAACGCTTTCATTCAATACGAGAATCCGGGGCTTAATAGTTTTCGAGTTGTCCGGGAAAATAAATTAAGGCCAAGAAATATTGCCTTTGATTTTATTTTCCGAAATTTTAAAGAAGAGCAAAGCTTTATTCTTTCCTCCGAGGAGGTAGCCAGCATTTTTCATTTCCCGATTTTCTCGACCGAGACTCCAAAAATAAACTGGCTTAAGGCACGGGCGGCTGCGCCTCCTTCCAATATTTCTAAAGAAGGAATTATCATTGGCTACAACAATTATCGGGGAGTAGAGACTGTTATTCGCCACGGCGATGACGATCGCCGACGCCATTTCTATGTTGTTGGTCAAACTGGCACTGGTAAGTCGACTATGATGGAAGAAATGGTCAAGCAGGACATTAAAGCCGGCAAGGGAGTTTGCGTTATTGATCCTCACGGGGAATTTATTGAGCATGTCATTGAATGTATTCCAAAGGGAAGAGCGGAGGACGTTATTTATTTTGATCCGGCTGATATGGAACGCCCTTTTGGGCTCAATATGCTGGAATACGACGAGCGAAAGCCGGAACAGAAAACTTTTGTTATAAATGAATTGATCAATATCTTTGACAAGCTTTACGATCTTCGTCAAACCGGGGGGCCGATGTTTGAACAGTATATGCGCAACGCGGCTTTGTTAGTAATGGAGCATCCGGAATCTGGCTCGACGCTGATGGAAATTCCTAAAGTTTTGGCTGACGAAGAGTTTCGTCGCATGAAACTTGAGAAATGCACCAATCCGGTGGTGAAAAATTTTTGGGAGAAAGAGGCCGAGAAAGCCGGAGGTGAAGCGGCGTTGGCCAATATGGTTCCATATATCACTTCTAAGCTGACTCAATTTATCTCCAACGATATGATGCGGCCCATTATTGCTCAACAGAAGACGACAATCAATTTCCGCCAGGCTATGGATGATCAGCAGATTATTTTAGTCAATCTTTCCAAGGGCAAAATTGGCGAGATTAATAGTTATCTTTTGGGAATGATAGTCGTAGGCAAGATTTTAATTGCGGCCTTGTCTAGAGTGGAAATTCCCGAAGAAGAGCGCAAGGATTTCTATCTCTACATCGATGAATTTCAAAATGTGACTACTGATTCCATCGCTCAAATCCTTTCGGAAGCCAGAAAATACCGGCTTGACTTAATTATCGCTCATCAGTTCATCGGGCAACTCAAAGAAGAAATTTCCAAAGCCGTATTCGGCAATGTGGGTTCAATGTGCTCTTTTAGAGTCGGAGCCGAAGACGCGGAGTTCTTGCAAAAGCAGTTTGAGCCTGTTTTCGACGCCAACGATCTTATGAATGTGGACAACTATAATTGCTTCGTGAAACTTTTAATTAACAACGAAGCGGCCGCCCCGTTCAATATGAAGACTTATCCGCCGACCAAAGGCAATAAAGAAATCGCCGAAGCCATCAAAGAATTATCCAAACTCAAGTACGGCCGCAATCGCGAAGTGGTCAATGAAGAGATTATGAAACGTGCTAGTTATGCTGTAACGCGAGTTCCTGCGGCGGATGCGTTTGATATGGGAGAAAAACCGCTATAGCGGTAAATTCAAAATTCTAAGCACTAAATCCTAAACAAATCCAAATATCAAAATCCGAATTTTCAAAACATTCTGTATTTTGTTATTTGAATTTTGATATTATTTAGGATTTGGAATTTAGAGCTTTGGATTTATTTAAGAGGGGAGGTGAAAGTATGAATCGACAATCCGTGGGGCCAATTTGCCAAAGTTACGGGATGCCGATAATGAAAGACGAGGATTTTATGACCAATGCCGACGGCCGGCAGTAAAAACGAAGAGTATCGCTAGTCGCGGGAGTGGACAGAGTGCAGACAATTTTCCAAGAAGGCTCACGCATAGTTTAAGATGTTGCGCGAATTAAGCTAAGGCCGGTGTTTTTTAGACTCAAGGAACTTATGGATTTTTGGGAAGTTATCGAAAAAAGAAGAAGTGTGCGAGAATTTGACAGAGTTAAAGGAGTGTCAGATGAAAATATTAAAAAAATTCTGTATGCAGCCAAGAGAGCTCCGTCAGCCGGAGGATTATATCCGACAGATTTTATAGTTGTGCGAGATAAGGAAACAAAGAAGAAATTAACTCGAGCGGCGCTTAATCAAGAATTCATTGCTCAAGCGCCAGTGGTAATTGTAGTTGTAGCTGATACTGAAAAGTCTGCCTCGAGATACGGAGAGCGTGGAAGAAATCTTTACACTGTTCAGGATGCCGCCGCGGCCGCGGGAAATTTGTTGTTGGCTGTCACTGCTTTGGGGCTAGGCGCCTGCTGGGTAGGAGCGTTTGACGAGAATGAAGTGAAGAAGATTTTAAATCTTGATTTCGGAAAACGGCCGTTAACAATTATTCCTGTGGGGTGGGAGAAGTGATATTGGGGAGGCGAAGGTTGTTTGTCGCAAAAGTAACATATAAAAAAATAACATATAAAACGCGATCGCCTGCTATAGGTAATATATAATTTGTTGTTTATGCAAAACAAACACGAGAATGATTTTAAGAAATATTTTTAGGAAATTTGTTAAGTTATTAATTGTAATCGGAGCTGCAGCTGCTCTTTTTTTGGCCACCGTGGTGAGCGAAGACGAAATCTGCAACATAAAGAATTATATTTTTAAAAAAAGTCAGGAAGCTGAAGTTAAAATTCCAGAATTGCGCGGACCTAAAATAGAAAGTTACCGGTGGGAATACGCCGGTTCGCGCTATGAAATAACCGAGACTCTTTATCAATCTACTTACGAGTATTACAAGTCGAGGCCGAAAGAATATAAATATATGGAGGAATTGCCGGATGACTGGAAGGAGGAATATTTCAATATGTTCACGAAGGAAGCCAAAGGAGACGATATTTTTTTAAAAATTGCCGAAGATATCCAAACCGAGGGGATAAAAAATAATTTATCCAGCGATCAAATAGTTGAATTGACTGTAGCCTTTGTTCAATCTATACCTTACGATGAAGAACGAGCCAAGAGTATTCTGGCCGACGGCAATAGCCAAACTCCCAATTATCCCTATGAAGTTTTGTATGAAAGGAAAGGAATTTGCTCCGACAAAAGTTTTTTAGCTGCGGCGCTTTTGGACAAGCTGGGCTATGGAGTAGCGATTTTTGACTATGAAACCGAAAAACATATGGCTGCGGGAGTAAAATGCCCTCAGAAATATTCCGCCTATAATTCAGGCTATTGCTACGTTGAAACAACTTCTCCCGGCAATAAAATCGGGATGATTCCCGATTTGGAAGCCGGGACAAATAGAACCGCCGCAATGGAGGAGTTGAGCTATTTTAATGAAGATTTAAGCGAGAATACTCGGCTGAAAAAACTCGGAGAGGTTGAAATATTTCTTAAATCGGACGGAAAAACTTACAACGGGATTGTTAAAACTTTTGAGACGCTGGAAGAAATTAATTCTTTAAAGCAGGATATATTTTCTGAAAGTGGCCGGCTGACGAATTTGGCTAAGCATCTAAAAACTTATCAGGATAAGCTGGAGAAGATGGCTAAAAAACTGGAAAAATTGAAAGCCGACAATAATTATGATGGTTACAACCAGCTGGTTCCCGAGTACAATAATTTAGCATTCTTGTATAAACAAAAGGTAAATGAGTACAACCGGGGAGTTGACGTTTATAATCAGAAGGTTGAAAGATATAATAAACTCGTTAGAGAGTTTTATTAAGTTGTTTAATTTTATGCTTCAGCGTCTTGATGTAAAAGTTCGCGGCTTAGTTCAAGGAGTGTTTTTTAGATATGCTGCCAAAGAAAAAGCCCGGCAGCTTGGCATTAAAGGCTGGGTGAAAAATTTGCCGGACAGCAGTGTGCAGATTAGCGCCGAAGGCGAGAGTGAAGATTTGAAAAAATTTCTGGATTGGTGCCGCAAAGGTCCGTCTGGCGCTAGGGTGGAGAAAGTTGAATACGAATTCAATAATAATTTTGAAGGCTTTGATGATTTTGAGATTGTTTGCTAACTTTTATCAATTTTTCCAATTTCGTTTGTATTTTTATTTTTCCCAGACGGGAACAGGGTTGCGCTCTACTCCTCGCAACTTACAAAGTGCAGGACTATGCGAATCAGGCCGTGAACTTATTACTGCTGAAGCGCGATATGTTAGCGGGCTTGCGCGAGTTTCTGTATGTGTTAGTTGGCGCAAAACTCAAAACGCAAAGCGCCCACCTGCTTTGAAATGCGGAGTGTAAAGCATTTCGGGCAGGCGAGACTGCGGCGTAAAGCTTAAAACTTTTTGGACTAGTTTTGAGTTTTGCGCTTTGATCTTCTTAGATGAAAATAAAAAAACTGGTCTTTTAGCGCGACCAATTTTCGATTGTGTTTTGGGTTGATTTATCTACTTCTTAAACACCCAAAACTTATATCCTACAAAATTCCATGTTAGCACAACCACAGAAGCGACAGCGGTGGCGATGTTGGCCCAGGTCTTGATGCTAATGCCGGCCTGGGGACCAATGACGTTAACTATGAAGGAAGCTGTGCCAGCGTTCAATATTAAGCCGATTACACTGACAGCTAAAAACTGCATAAACTCTTTTCCGGATTCTTTGACATTTTTATCTTTCTTCTTAAAGGCCCATAATTTGTTCCAAAAGAAACTATTGGTAACAGCAACCATAAAGGAAATTGATTTAAAAAGGGTGAAGAGCCAGCCGGAAGCGATGCCGGTCAGGAAAATCAGTAAATTAAGAACTCCAAAATCCACAGCGAAATTGGCAGATCCGATAGCTCCAAATTTTGCTAGCTGGAAAGTGAATCTAGCGAATCTTGATAAGAAATGTCCGACGTAAACCCCCGCGGCCGCTAGCAGAGTAAAGAAGATTATTATAGCGAGATATTTAGGCAGAGAAATCTGTAGGCCCAGATTTTTCAGGACTATGGGGATTAGAGCTCCGAAAATAAATCCGTTTAAGGCGGCAAAGATGAGATCGTGTTTGGTTAGCTTGGTTTTGTCGCTGGTTTTTTTGTTTTTCACCTATGTTTCTATAAAACAATTAAATCCATCTCTAACTTTCCCTTTGATAAAGTAATGGGGTCTGCCTTTACCCTTTGCAAAGGAGAAGTTGGAAGGGGATTTTTGAATAAGACTCTTAAATAATCACTCAACCGGCTTACTGGCCTCTTCTCTTAGTTTTTCCAGTTCTGGAGTCCACTCGTCAATGATATCATCGCGGGTGCTGCTTTCCAGCTTTCCGTCTTTTCCTATTTTCTCTTCAGCCTTTTCTGAAGGCTCTTCTCCTCCAGAATTGAAAGCGCGCGTCTCTTCCGCGGATCCTTTCTTGATGACATTTTCAATGGCGCCCCAAACAGCTTCGCTATCTCGAGGGACGATCAGGGCGACTTCGTCTCCCGGCTCGGCTTTGAAATAGGTAATGGAAGCCAGCAAGACTCGATATGCTTTTCCGCCGGCTATGATTACATAATTTCCCAGATCATCCTGACTAACAATCCCGATTAGCGTTTTTCTTTCCGCCGGTCCGATTTGTTTGTAAATAAAAGAACCGTCTGGGGTAATGGTCAGCTTAAGCATATCTCCTTCCACCAACTTGGATTTGGAAGCATAGTTGGCTGGAACGGGATACTGTTTACCGTCGGTTCCAATCATAACTTGGCCGTCAAAAACTCCTTCCACTATTTCTCCTTCTTCGGTTGAAGCCGGAATAACTCTAGCCGGTTTCTTTCCGGAAGTTCCTTCTATTTGAGCCAGCATAGCTTTAGCTGACTCAATAGTTCTTTGAGCGTTGGAGATCATCTCTCGGATGGCGGCAATTTTTTTGACGTCCTTTTGGCTGTCTTTATTTTTTTCCTCTTTTTCCTTTTTGGCCATTTGCTCATCATACAAGCAATCGACCTAAATGTCAATGCGGAATTGCCCGATTGCTTGTTTTTTGTGTTTGTATTTATATTACATTCGAATTATACAATTGCTTTCGAAAAATGGCAAGGCGATGGATTTAAAAAATTGTGGATAATTGATTTATCAGCGCAGACGTTTATTTAGTCTTTTTTTATTTGTCATATTCTTATTGCCCATTCACAATTCTTTCAATTCTTACATAGGCCCTTTTTGAAATATGCTCCGCTAAACTATAGACAACAGGGATAACCACCAATGTCAGCGCTGAAGAAACAAGCAGTCCGCCGATAACCGCGATAGCCATAGGACGCATCATTTCCGAACCTTCCTGCCGAGCCAGCGCCATTGGCAACATGCCCAAGATAGTGGTAATGGAGGTTATTAAAATCGGGCGCAGACGAGTTGTTCCGCCTTCCACTAGAGCGTCGAATTTGCTTAATCCTCTTTCGCGCAACTGGTTGACGTAGTCAATCAGCACAATAGCGTTGTTAACCACAATGCCGGCTAGCATTATAATTCCCATAAAGGAAGGCAGTGATAAAGTTTGTCCGGTTATGAACAGCGCCAAGCCTATTCCAATAAAGGCTAGCGGCAGTTCAAACATAACAACAAAAGGATGAATTAAAGATTCAAATTGTGATGCCATTATCATATACACCAGCAAAATTCCGAGCGCTAAAGCCCAGCCCAGCGTTCCAAATGTTTCCCGCATTTGTTTGTACGAGCCGCCATATTCAATGAAGTATCCTTGAGGCAGCCGCGTCTCGTCTGTTTTTTTCCGAATGTCGCTCATTACGCCGCCGATGTCTCTGTCAACGACGTTGGCGGTGACTGAAGCTACTCTCAATTGATCTTCGCGGTTGATTTTTATGGGTCCCTCGCCATGGGAAATTTGAGCTACCTGCTGAAGCAGTATCCGGCTTCCGGCAGGAGTATTAATGGAAAAGTTTTTTATTCCTTCTATGTCGTTTCGGTAAGCCTCGTCGTAGCGCACTCTTATATCTGTTTCTTCTCCTCCCTGTCGGAATTGGGTAGCCACTGTTCCCTGCATAGAATCTTTAATCGCGGAAGCAATTTGTCCAATGGTTAAATTAAAATGGGCGGCTCGTTCGCGATCAATGTTGATAATCAGCTCCGGTTTGCCTTCGCTTAAAGTGGTGTCGGCGTCGCGCACGCCAGGCACATCCTTAATCTCTTGAGCGATCTTATCAGAAATGCTTTTTAGCTTGTCTAAATCTTTTCCGAAAACTTTAATTTCGATTGGAGAACTTGAGCCGCTTATTAAAACCTTGCCCATATCCATAAAGTTAATCTCCAAACCTCTTATTCTAGGAAGTTTTCTTCTTATCATCTCTTGAATTTCTTCGGCTGAATACTTTCTATCCATCTTGTTTTTTAGTCTAATGAAAATTTGGGCTTCGTTAGCACCAGCCGCTCCAAGTCCCGAAGCAGCGCTTTCACCTCTGCTCGCTTCATCCAAACCAGCAAAGCTGGTAACGGTTGTCACTCCTTCAATGTTAATTAAATCGCTTTCTATCTGGCTTACGACTTTATTGGTTTCCTCCAAAGATGTGCCAATGGGCATTTTAGCCATCAATAGCATCATACTTTGATCGCTGACTGGCATAAATTCAGTGCCGATAAAGGGAATTAATGCAATGGTTATTGCCAGCAGTCCGATTGTTGTTGCCATAGTCTTTAAACGATGGTTCAACGACCACCGTAAAATCTTCTTATAGACATTCTTTACTTTAACAAAATGTTTTTTGCCAGACGCTTCTTGATAATCTTCCGCCCGTTCTCTTTTCTTGAAAATCTTGGAAGCGATCATTGGCACTAAAGTCAAGGCTACAAACAAGGAAGAGAATAAAGCAAAAATAATAGTCAAGGCTAGGCCCCGGGATAATTGTCCGGTGATGCCTGTTCCAAGAGTCATTGGCACAAATACGGCCGCGGTGGTCAGAGTAGCGGCGGTGATGGCCATTCCAACTTCGTTAGATCCAATAATAGCCGACTTTTTCCTCTGGCCTGTCTTTTCCAAATGGCGGTAGATGTTCTCAATCACCACTACCGCATTGTCAACCAGCATGCCGATTCCCAGCGCCAGCCCTCCCAGAGTCATTAAGTTTAAAGTATAGCCAACGGCATAGATGGGAATAAAGGTGGCAATTAAAGACAGAGGGATGGCCACAGCGATAGCCGCGGTCGGCCGCCAATTTCTCAAAAACAAATAAATTATCAGCACAGCCAGCAATCCGCCGATTATTCCGCTTTGCATCACAGAGCTAGTCGAAGTCTTGATTAAATGGCTTTGATCCATTACTAGCTTGAAATCAACATCTTGGGGAAGATATTTTTCTACTTTCGGCATCTCGCTTTTAACTGCGTCGGCAACTTGAGAAGTATTGGCCCCCGATTGCTTGTTTACCAGCAACAGAACACTGTCTTTTCCATTAGTTCGAGAATAGCTTCTTGATTCCTTGTGTGTGTCAATCACTTCTGCCACATCTTTCAAATAAGTCGGGGTATTGTTATTGACCGCGATAACAATATTTTCTATCTCGGCCAAATTTTCAAATTTTCCCACCGTTCGCAAAGGAAGCTCAAGCAGTCCCTGCTCTATAAATCCGCTGGACAAATTTATGTTTTCTCCGCGCAAAACTTGAACAACTCGAGCTTGAGTTATGTTATAGGCTTCGAGTTGCGGCTTATTTAGCTTAACCAAAATCTCCCGTTCTTGACCGCCCCTCAATTCTACCGAGGACACGCCGTCTAACCTTTCAATCTTGTCCTTAACATTATCTTCCAGAAGATTTTTCAACTCCAAAGTGGTTAAATTATCAGAAGTAACGCCGTAGCCCAACACTGGCATAGCTTCCACATCCATCTTAATCACCATTGGTTTGTTGGCGTCCGGCGGCAGTCGGTTTTCTATCAAGCCGACTTTATCTCTGATGTCTTGGGCGGCAAAGTCAATGTTAGTGCCGCTTTCAAACTCAACCATAACTATGGAAACTCCTTCCTGGGAAATGGAGCGCAACGATTTAACGTCTTTTACGGTAGCAACCGCGTCTTCGATTGGCTTAGTAATCACGTCTTCAATATCTTCGGAGACCACTCCTTGGTAAGAAGTAACTACCGAAACTACAGGAAATTCAATATCGGGCAGCATATCCAGTCCCAGGCGGCCTACAGAGACAAAACCAAAAACAACAATGATCAGAACTATCATGGTTATAGTTACCGGTTTGTCGACTGAAAATTTAGGAAGATTCATATGCGTCAAAAGTGATAAAATTATTTCCTAATTTTAACTTTGTCTCCCTCGCTCAACTTATAATTTCCATTAATTACCAATCGGTCTCCCTCGCTTAGCCCTTCAGTAACTTTTAAAGTATTGTTGTCGATGCTTTCAGTGCGGACGGGTTTAATTTCGATTTGCAGATCTTTGTTAACCGTATAAACTTTCTCGATGCCGCCTTCTTTAAATACCGCCGATCTGGGCGCTACTAACGCATTTTCTTGTTTATCGGTGACAATTTTTACATTAGCTACCATTCCCGCTTTAATTTTTCTATCCTTATTTTCAAGACGAATTTTGACGGGGAATTTTTTACTTGCAGGATCGGCTGAAGAACCAACATAATAAACCTCGCCTATAAATTTATCGTCGGGGCAGGATGCTAAATTTACCTCAACCTCTTGGCCGGAAGTTATTTTTGAAATGTCAAATTCGGTTACCCCAGCCTCGATTTTGACTTTATTACTATTGGCTATGGTGGCTATAGGAGCTTTAACGGAAGCTGTATCCCCGTTGTCTAAATTTATTTTACTTATAAAACCATCCGACGGCGCTTTGATTGAATATTTATCCAGTTGAGACTGTATATAGTCGACTTGCCCTTGGGCGGCATCCACCTGTCCCTCGGCGGCGTCGATTGATAATTCAGCCTTTTTC
Organism: uncultured Bdellovibrionales bacterium; assembly: GCA_964543275.1. Classification (GTDB taxonomy): domain Bacteria; phylum Patescibacteriota; class Minisyncoccia; order Moranbacterales; family UBA11712; genus CAZIWW01. The sequence goes on from CAZIWW010000001.1 coordinate 60,055, forward strand.
TTAACAGCTTTGTACGCAGAAGTGCCTTTGGCGTCTCTTTTCAGTTGTTTTTGCAGCTTTTTAGTATTTTCCGCGCTTTCTTTGGCGATTTTCAAGTTTATTTTAGCGTTTTCAAAGTTAACTAGAAGAGAGTTGTCCGGTTCTAATTTTGCTAAAATTTGTCCCTTCTTTATATAATCTCCCTCCGAATGATAAAAGTCGGCAACTTTGCCGTTTATCTCGGGATAAATTTCAACTTCTTCGAAAAATTCAGTGACGGCGGAAACGGAAATGCCTTGCGTAATAGTCTCCGGAGACATTTTTTTAACTTGAACAGCTATTGCATTTTCGCCGGATTTAAGATTTGCGCTGGAAGCATTGTCTTCAGCTTTGCCGGTTAGCAAATAACGCGTTCCGATTCCTAAACCGGCAATTAAAATGGCGGCGAGAATTAGACGCATTTTTTTACTGCTATATGACTTTTGCATAATTAATTTACTTACTGCTTATATGCGCTCTGGAGTTTCTGAAAATCCTAATAAGACTCTCTTGTTCTTTATGATTAAGCATGGTTAAAATTTTCTGCGCGCGCTTTTAGACCTCCCTTGCTTTTTTGCGTAGCGATTCCTTTAATTGAGACAGTGATGTTTTTGCGGCTTTTTCTCCGGACAGGACAATATCCTCGCCATTTAAAAATTTATTCCAATATACATTGCCCTTTGGCTCTGGCGTTATAATTAGGTCCGCTTTTTGACAGCTATAATCAGCTAAGTGGTAGCGCAGGATATTTAAGGAACTGTTGGCAATTTTCAGAAAACCCACTTTACTGTTTTGTCCGTTGCGGAAATAATGCGCTTCTGTGTTAACCGCGATAACAAAGTCGGCTCCCATATCTTTTACCGCTTTTACCGGCACAGGCAGTGATAGGCCTCCGTCGGCTAGCCGCTTTCCAAGATGTTTTACCGGCTTGAAAACCAGTGGAGTGGAAATGCTGGCGCGGACTGCCGACGCTACTTCACCCCTGTTAAGATAAACTGTTTGGCCGTTGCCGATGTCGGTTGCTACAGCCGTGAAAGGAATTTTTAGATCTTGAAAATTTATTTTGTCAACATAGCTTTCAATAAATTTTCTTATTTTTTCGCCTCTGATCAACCCTTGGCGCAGTGAGGGGTCAATTAATGAAAAAATTCGGCGCCAGTCGGTGTCAAACGCTATTTTTTCTATTTGCTTGATATCTTTAGTTGCCGCGTAAAAACCTCCGACCAAAGCGCCAATACTTGAGCCAGCAATAAAATCAATCGGAATGTTGTTTTCTTCTAAGACTTTAATGATGCCAATGTGGGCTAGTCCCTTGGCGCCGCCGCTGCCTAGGGCCAAGCCTATCTTTAATCTTTTTTTATCTGTCATGGTTTTTTAGCAATCTCTATTTCCAGCGCTTTTAATTATTTAATTATTTTATCTCTGCTTTTTTAATCTCGAAATAATAAGACTTGCCGATGTCAAGCCGGAAGGTTAGCTAGCGGATAATCAGGCAATGCCAATCAATAAAACATTGCAAGACGCTCAATATAATTGAGCGCCTGGAATATCTATTGACTAAACGGCCACTTGTTTTCCGACCATGCCCAGTAGAGGTAGCCGGCAATCGCTAAAATTACTACAACTCCAACAATAATTCCAATAGTTGTCGGACTTGACCAGCTGATGTCTGTTAAAAATGCTGGCATTTTTTTGGTTTTTTAGCTAAATTATTAATGCCCTTAAGGCGGGCTAATCCTCGACCTAATTAGAATAAAATCAAAATAATCTGATTTGAAACTTTTTCTGGGTTGATTTTTTTGTCTAGAAATGAGTATTCCAAAAGCAAAGCATCCATCATGCCGGTCAGCAATGCGGTTACTAATTTGCTATCGGCCTTTCTAGCTAATTTTTTATTTCTTAACACGTCCTCAATTAACGGTTGAATTCTCTCGGCAACCTGCTCTCTTAATTGGATAACATAATTTCTTATTTGAGAGTTGGTTGGAGAGATCTTTAGCATTAGCGCTTTGATGAGATTCTTTTCTATGAGGCCAAAGCTTAAATAGTTTCTGATAAGTTTGCGCAGTTTTCTATCAGTTGTTTTTTCGTCAAACGCTTCGGCGATGGATAAGTTTAAATTATCAAAGACCTCGTTGAGCACCTCTTTATAAATCTCCGCTTTGCCGGTAAAGTGGTAATAAAGAGCGGCTTTGGTAATGTTAAGTTTTTTGGCAATGTCGCTCATAGAAACGCCCAGGTAACTGTGTTCTGAAAAAAGACGGCGGGCGACTTCGATGATACGCTTTTTGGTGTTCTGAAAGATTTCTTCTTGTTGCGCCTCGGTTATTTTCATAACTTTATAGGTTGTTATTTTATAAATCTACTTACCGCTCGGTAAGTTATTTATAGTGTATCAAAGTAAGTAAATGTCTGTCAAGACATCGTTTTTGTTTCTTTATTGACTCACAAATCTCTTTTTATTAAGATGAGATATAAAACGCTATGAATAATCCAGGCTTAAAATTTATCAGTCCCACTCGAGGCCAGCTTAGCTTCAACTTAGTGCTGGAAGATATTTTTGATTTTATTAACGAGAATCCAAGGGATAAATATAAATTAATCATAGGAACCGACGCGGCGGGCAATCACACTTTAACTGAAGCAAAGCGTGGGGAAATGAGTAACGGCATTGCTAGAAAAAGTAATGGGCAAGTAGAATTCATTAGCGCGTTGATTGTTTATAGAATAGGGAAAGGCGGGAGATATTATTGGAAAAGAAGTTTGCTGGATGATATAGTTAGTCTTCGCCAGAAAATTTATGCAGAGACGGTGCTTTCTATTGAACTGGCTCAAATGTTTTTGGAGGAGTTTGGTAAGATTTTCAGTCTGGGGGAAAATGCCAAATACGATTTTGAAATTCACCTAGATGTGGGAGAGAACGGCGAGAGCAGAAATGTAATCCGCGAAGTGGTGGGAATGGTAGCGGGAAACGGCTTTACCGCTAAAACTAAACCGGAGAGTTTTGGAGCGGCGAAGGTGGCGGATCGACACACCTAGATGTAAACTCAAAATTCAAAACTCAAAACTCAAAACTTTGGAACTCGCTTCGCTTGCGATTGAACTTAGAAAGTTTCATGCGCGAAGCGCATACCTTAGCTTTGAGGTTTGAACTTTCAGTTTTGAGCTTCCAAAAGTGGATAACCTGTGAGTAACTTTGGCAGTAGGTGGCTTATTTAAGCCATTTTTTATTTTTATTATTAAGTGTTGACTAATGTTTCTAGGTGGGTTAAAATTTAGCTACAGTGTTAGAAAGTGGATAGAAGTGGGGATAACTGAAAGGAATTGTGGATAAATCGACACTGCTCACGGCACTTGCTCTACGAATTACGAATCTCATACGAATATACGAACACAATTTTTTTCGTAATTCGTATATTCGTAGAGCGTCAGCGCGTTCGTAATTCGTAGAGAGTAACTAAATGTTCATCGGCGAGTATTCACATACCATAGATCCTAAAAAAAGAGTGGCTATTCCGTCCAAGTTTCGGGATGATTTTAAAGGTAGGGCGGTTATAACTAGGGGACTGGACAAATGTTTGTTTGTCTATCCGCTTCAAACTTGGGAAGATTTATCCTCTAAATTGGGAAGTCTTCCAATGGGCGAAGCAGGAACAAGAAGTTTCGTAAGATTGATGCTGGCTGGAGCGGTGGATGTTGACATCGATAAAATGGGAAGGATTCTAGTTCCGGATTATCTAAAGGAATACGCCGGGCTTGGCAAAGAAGTGGTAATAGCCGGTCTATATAATCGTTTGGAAATCTGGGACGATAAGAAATGGAAGTCGTATAAAAAGGATGCTGAAAAAAACACGGATGAGATTGCCGAGCAGTTGGGGAAACTGGGAGTGTATTAGTGTAAATGTCAAATTAAAAATTTAAAAGCTCAAATGTCAAATCAAATCCAAAATTCGAAGATAAAAAATTTAGTCGTTTGAATTTTGGATTTAGTTTGGCGTTTGGATTTTGAAATTTGGATTTATAGCAGTATGGTTCACAAGTCAGTATTGCTAGGGGAGGCAATTGAAAATTTAAACCTTAAGCGGGGAGATATCGTGATAGACGGGACGCTGGGTAGCGGTGGGCATATGGTTGAAATTCTAAAAAGAGTAATGCCTGGAGGAAAATTAATCGGTATCGACTGGGACGAAAGAGCGATTTTAAAATTCAAGAAAAGACTGCGGGAGGATGATATCCTTATTCCAAAAAGAGATCTGATTTTAGTGAACGACAATTACGCGAATATAGATAGCATTCTTAGGGGGCTCGGTGTAAAAACTGCGGACGCTGTTTTATTGGATTTAGGATTCAGCTCTGATCAAATTGAAAACGCTGAAAGGGGATTTAGTTTTCTGAAGGATGGGAATTTGGATATGCGCTATTCTCCTGAAACGCAAAGTCGAACGGCCGCTAACGTAGTTAATGATTATTCCCAAGAGGAATTAAAAGATATTTTTCAAAGATTTGGCGAAGAGAGATTTTCCGGCAGGATTGCCAGAGCTATAGTTGAGTCTCGCAGAGCCAAGCCTATTAAAAGAACTTTAGAGTTAGTTGAAGTAATTAGACGGGCGATTCCTAAAAAGTTTGCGAGAGGCAGAATTCATCCGGCCACGCGGGTTTTCCAGGCTTTAAGAATTGAGGTAAACCGGGAGCTTGAGAATTTAGAGAAATTTCTCGACGAAGTTTTAAATAATCTGACTAGCGGGGGGAGGTTAGTCATTATCAGCTTTCATTCGCTGGAAGACAGAGTAGTTAAAAATTTTTTTAAGGCGAATAAAGATCGGTTAAAAATTGTAACTAAAAAGCCGATTGCTCCTTCGCGGGAGGAAATTGCATACAATCCGAGAAGCAGAAGCGCGAAGTTGAGAGCGGCGGAGAGGATCTCTACGAATTACGAATCAAGTACGAATATACGAATAAACTGACTGGAAGCTTCGTTTTATTTAAGGATTATATCGTGGGAGCCCTATTCGTTCATCGTATTGATCCGTAATTCGCGCAGAAAAAAACATAAAAACAAAATTAACCTAGGGGGCTCGAAGAAGATGAGCCGATTTCTAACTATCACCAGCTCCAATTCCGTAAATTTTGGCGAAAGAAAAAAAACTATCAAGAACCGTCGCATCAAGATAGGCAATGTTACTATCAGCTTTTTACTGGTGGTTTTAATTTGCTCTCTAGGCGTTTATTATATCTTTCAAGTAAATAATTTAGCCACTAAGGGTTACGAAATACGGGAATTAGAGAAACAACTTCAAGTACTTAGGAATAAAAATGAAGAGCTGAAGATTCAATCAGCCGAGCTTAAGTCAATGTATAGAATAGAAGAGAAGACGCGAGAGCTCAACATGGCGGCTCCAAAAAACGTGAGCTATATCAATTTGCCGGGACCAGTGGCATTGAAGTAATTTAGATTGTCTGCTGATTATCCCGCTATAGCGGGACCCCGCCGCGGCGGTGGCGAATCTTTTACGAATATACGAATCTTGCTTCAAGATAAAGGCTTTGTTATATAATTCTGTTTTTTCTAGATCTGTATGTTCATACTTAATTCGCCTGCTTGTCGGCAGGAAGGTAATTCATAGACAATCTATTTGCAATGAATGGCGGGAAGATTAAAAAGCGCAAATTTTTCGAAATCTAATTGCCGAAGCAAAAGACACTCCGCCAAAGACGGCTGGAGGATTTATTCTATAGTTGTCTTTATTTTTTTGATAGTTGGCGCGATTTTCTTCAGGTTGTACACCTTGCAGATTCTGGCTTACGGGTATTACACGGAGCTGGCCTCTAATCAGCACAAGATTTACGAAAGTCTAATTCCAAGAAGAGGCGAGATTTTTGTTAAGGACGGAGAGGGATATTATCCTGTGGCGGTGAACAAAGAATTGGCATTGGCCTTTGCGGTTCCTAGGGAAATTGAAGATCCTAGAAGCGCGGCTCGGGAAATTTCTGCTGTGCTGGAGCTTGACGAAGAAGAGCTTGTAAAAAAGCTAGGCAAGTCGGATGAATGGTACAGAGTTATCAAGCACAAAGTTTCTAATGACAAGGTCAAAGAGCTTAAAAACAAGGAAATAAAAGGATTATATTTTTCTCCCGAGTCGGAAAGATGTTATCCGGCTGGAGCTTTTGCTTCTCAAGTGCTAGGTTTTGTTGGTTCGGACGGAAAAGAATCCAGAGGGCGTTACGGGATTGAAGCCTATTGGGACAAGGAGCTTCGAGGCCGCGAAGGAAGACTGGAGCAGGAGCGGGACACTGGAGGCCGATGGATATCTATAAGTGAAAAGAAAATATATCCGGCGGAGAACGGAGCCGACATATACCTTACTCTTGATCACACTATTCAATATCGAGCCGAAATGGCTATTAAAAAGTCGGTGGAAAAGCACGGGGCGGATAGCGGGAGCATCGTCATTATGGAGCCTTACAGCGGAGCTGTTCTGGCTATGGCTAGCTATCCCGCTTTTAATCCCAACGAATTTTCCAAAGTTGAAGATATGTCGCTTTTTAAAAATCCAGTGGTGAGCGGAACTTATGAATGTGGATCGGTCTTCAAACCAATAACTATGTCCGGTGGAATTGATTCCAAAGTAGTTACTCCCGATACAACTTACGTGGATACCGGAAGTGTGCGTGAAGCTGGCTATACTATTAAAAATTCTGACTGTAAGGCGCATGGAACGCAAACTATGACTCAAGTTTTAGAGGAGTCGCTTAACACTGGAGCTATCTTTGTGGAAAAGCTTTTGGGGAACCGGCGGTTTTACGAGTATGTTAAAAATTTTGGCTTTGGAGAAAAAACTGACATTGATACCATTGGTGAAGTTAGCGGGGATATAACGGCGCTTAAAAGCTTGAAAAATATAAACGCTTTTACAGCTTCCTTTGGCCAGGGAATTGCCATGACGCCGCTTCAATTAGTGAATGCGTTTGCGGTAATAGCTAACGGTGGTAAATTAATGAAGCCTTATTTGGTTGAGAAGCTGGTTTACGACGACGGAAGCGAAAAGGTCAATGTCCCGATTGAGAAGAGGAGAGTTATTTCCAAAGAGGCCTCTATTGATCTGGCTACTATGCTGGTAAGCGTTGTCGAGAACGGTCACGGAAAAAGAGCTGGAGTGCCCGGCTATCTGGTGGCTGGGAAAACCGGAACAGCTCAAATTCCCAGGAAAGACGGAGCTGGATACGAGGAGGGGGCTCACATCGGCTCCTTCGCCGGTTTTGCTCCGGCTTATGATCCTAGGTTTGTGATGCTTGTAAAGGTTGACAATCCAAAGGATGTGGAATGGGCCGAGTCCAGCGCGGCGCCTGTTTTTGGAGAGATGACTAAATTCCTGCTGGATTATTTTGGCGTTGAGCCAACCGAGGAATACACTCAAGCGGATGTCGATCTTTTCAATAGAACTCACGACGTTTCAATTTACAGCCTGGAAAAAGAAGAGGAGCAGGCTCAACCGCAACCGGTCCCGGAGAAAGATAATAAGGATAAGAAGAAGAAAAGAAATAAAGATAAAAAGAAGAAAAAACAGTGAACTGTGTCTAAAATCCGAAATCCGAATTTCAAAATCCAAAACAAATCCAAATGATTAAAATCCAAAATTAGAAACAGTTTTAGTAATTTGAATTTCGATATTGTTTTAAATTTCGTGCTGAATTACAAGTTTTATTGTTATGAAATCTAAAAAAATTATCATTCTAGAAAAAATTCTTAGAGCCTTGTCGGAAAGGGCTATCCAGAAATTCAAGCCTCGCATTGTCGGCGTGACCGGTTCGGTTGGCAAAACTTCTACTAAGGAAGCTATTTTTACCGTGTTGGCTTCGAAATACCGCGTGAGGCAGAGTGAGAAAAATTATAATAATGAAATTGGACTGCCTCTGGCTATCTTGGGCCTCGAAAGCGGCAAGGGAAGTTTTTGGAGGTGGATGCTTGTTTTAATTCAAGCTGTTAAAGTAATTTTATTTACTCGAGCCAAGGATTATCCCGAAGTGTTGGTGTTGGAAATGGGAGCTGATCGGCCGGGTGATATTAAGTATCTAGTTGATTTTATTCGCCCGGAAGTTGGAGTGGTAACCGCGGTTGGCGTCAGCCACTTGGAGTTTTTTAAGGATAAAAAACATATTGCTAGAGAAAAAAGCGTTTTGGTGAAAGTTCTTAGGAAAGATGGACTGGCAGTTCTTAATTGGGATGATGAGGAGACAAGAGCGATGGCCGATTCGATTAAAGCTAAAAAAATATCCTATGGATTTTCGAGTGAAGCTGATGTTCAAGCATCCGACATATTTTTTGGTTACGAAAGGTCTAAGGGTTATTACGGAGATGATATTAACAAGATAAAAGGAATTAGTTTCAAGTTGAGCTATGAGGGGACAACTATTCCGATAAGGCTTATTCGCTCGGTGGGCAGGCCCCAAATTTATGCGAGTCTCGCGGCGGCGGCTGTGGGAATTCATTTTGATATGAATCTTTTGGAGATTGCTGGGGCGCTCAAAGATTTTCAGGCGCCAGCGGGTCGGTTGAGTATCATTGACGGCATCAAAAATACCATCATTATTGAAGACAGCTATAACGCGGCGCCGCAGTCCACTTTGGCGGCTCTGGAAGTTTTGGAGAAAATTGAAGCTCGGCGAAAACTGGCAGCTTTGGGAGATATGCTGGAGCTGGGAGAAGATACCGAGTCGGGCCATCGGGAAGTAGGGAGAAAGTCGGCGGAAGTCGCCCAAGTCTTATTTACGGTTGGAGAAAAAGCTAAATTCATTTCCGACGAAGCTTTGAAAAAGGGAATGCCCAAAGAGAATATTTTTGAATTTGAAAATTCCGACGAAGCCAAGAAAGTTATTCAAAGGGAATTAAAAGAAGGAGATATTATTCTGATTAAGGGTTCTCAAGCGGTGCGAATGGAAAAAATTTCAGAGGAAATAATGCGCTACCCGGAGCAAGCCGGAAAGTTATTGCCTCGACAGACGATGGAGTGGAAGAGCAAGTCATAGTGGAAAAGGTTATTGGCGGTAAGGCTTGTCACGAGTTATGAATTATGGGTTGAAAGCCTGTTTAGGCTTATATAAAGTAAATTTTGGCTGTGGATAATTCCTCATTTTGCCTATTGACAAGAAATAGCTGGAGGAGTATAAGAGAATCAAGGGGTAAAATTAAATAAATTGAGTAAAAAGTGCTTACGGTTGAGGCAATTAATAATAGGGGTTGGCCGCGAGTACTTTTACAAAAGCGATTATCGATTTTAGGGTGGTCGCTTTTTGTTTTTCTAAAGTGTCAGGCTCTTTAAAAACCTGTCTTTATGATCCAAATTGTCGAGCTTTGAATGAAATTTTTTTGTTCAGGGCTTGGTAATTCTAAAAAATAAAAAAATAAAATTCCCAGGAGCAAGCCTGGGAGAAAGGATGGGAAAAAGATGGAGGAGGAGAAGAAAGTTTCCACCTACACTGACTACACTGAAATGGTAGAGGCAATTTGCCGCCCGGATCGGTTGCGGGAGATCCGGGAGGAAGTGAAGGAAAACGGGAGGAGATTAGAGTATTTTTACGACCTCCTCCTGCAAAAGGCGAGGTTATACCTCGCCGAGGTGGAAAAGGATTTTTTTTAAAAAGGAGGAAACCAAATTGCGACATCGAAAAAAAGCCTTTGCTCACAGGAAGCATCCAGAGCGGGGCTTTTTAAATTTGATGAGGGGCTTAGCATCAAGCAAGCGCGTAAAAAGATATTCCGTAATATAGATTACGATTTGAATTATTATTGAGGATGGAAGTACAGGTTGTATTATTTTTTTTAGTTTTAGTTGGAATTAGCTGAAATTAAAATTGCCACGTTTTTATTGCGGTCGCATAAAAAATAGTGTAATATTTTAGCAGAACTTAGAAAGGGATTGTAAGTTCTGGCAGACTATGAGAAGTAAAAAGGGAAAAGAGACAACTAGGATAATCCTTCAAAGTATAGCCTGGGCTGGGGTTATTGTTATCGCGTCCACATCTCCTTATTTTCTGCCGAAAATTATTCCCAAACTAATTAAATACTCTTTGCACAAGCTGAAAAGTCGAGAAAGAAAAAGAAATTTTTGCAATACCTTTTACTATTTAAGAAAAAGAGGACTGATTAAAGTGGATAGAAGAGGGAAACAGGTTTACATTTCTTTAACTAGAGAGGGGAAAAGAAAGGCCAAAAAATACCAAATCGATAATCTGAAAATTAAAAAACCCAAGAAGTGGGACAAAAAGTGGAGGATACTTATTTTTGATGTACAAGATACTCACCGGATGAAAAGGGAAGTATTGCGTGGAAAATTGAAAGAGCTGGGACTGTATCAGCTGCAAAAAAGTGTTTGGGTTCATCCTTATAGTTTTCAATTAGAAATGAAGACATTAAGAAGTTTTCTCGGTCTCAACCATGCAGAGATGAGAATTATTACAGCTAGTGACATTGAAGGCGATGAGGAGGTTAGATCGTTTTTTAATCTGCTTTAGATCGGGTATAGTAAGCAGTAATAAAATAAAAATTTGCATCATTTTTTATGCGGTCGCAATGAAAATGAGAGAATTATTTTGGGGTATTTTGGAGTTCTAGATTTTCTAGATATAATAGATTTATTAGATTTGGATTTATCTAGCGAGATGGCAGGCTGAACTGCACTTAAGTGCTTAAATGGACAGAGAATAATTTTTGCTGTATCTTAAAATGTGAATGCTTTATTGTTCAACAGTTTGATTTATTATTTTTGGCCCCTTCGTCTAGTGGTCAGGACATCAGGTTCTCATCCTGGAAACAGGGGTTCGATTCCCCTAGGGGCTACGGAAAATTAAAAGCACAACCTCTCTATTTAGTTTGAGCTAAATAAAAAAGTTGCGCTTTATTCCTCGCGGTAGATGTAAGCCTTTTGACCCTCGTCTAAAATCGGAAGGTCACTTTGGTTAAGCTCGAAAACAATATTTCCCTCTGGTTTTTTGAGGGAAGCTTTTAATTTCGGAAATCCTTCAATTTCCTGAACCTGAAAAGGTCTTCCTTCCCGCCGCGCTCTGGCTAGAGCCTGTTGAGCGGCTCTTTTTAGGAATTCTGAAAGAACTAAAGTCATTTTACTTCACCTCCTTTTCCGCTTATTTTTAATACAAAGATTAGCATACGCTGTAACAATAAATGTGTCAAATTAAGCAGACTTTTTACGGTGTATGTATTCTCTTAAGTCTCTCAATGTTGTGTCAAGAACAACTTCGTCTCTAGGTAAAGTCTGGTGAGTAATTCTACCACCTTTAATTATTCTCCTAGTATAAGCGGTAGATTCATCGAAGTCGCAGCTGGAATCGCCAAAGTCTATAATCCAAGGAGTTCCTTGTTTGTCGATTATTATATTCCCAGGTCTTAGATCGCGGTGATAAATGTTCGCGGAATGAAGACTGTCAAGATGATTATGTAGTGTTTTATAAAATTTTCCAAAGTCAAAATTTTCCGGCAAGTCCAAATTTTTTTCAATGATTTCCAGGATACTATATCCGCTTATTTTTTCCATAATCAGCGCCTCAAAATTTTCACTTATTATACAAAAAAGGGGCTTAGGCGCTTTGACGTAGCTTATCAATTGGCACTTATCTAAAAATTCTTGCTCTCTCCTAACATTGTTAACATACCGCGATTTGTCCGTGATTATCTTGTAACACACATAGGGATCCGTCTTGCTGAAAAATACTTCTGCTGTTTTGCCTTCGCCTAGTTTAAATCCGAATTGCCTAATTTCAGTAATTTCTCTCACTAACTCTTTTTCTGCTTCAGTGCTTCCGTCTGGATTTTTTTTCAATGTCTTACTTTTTATTATATTAAAATTTTCTTTTTCCATATTGTTTTTGCACTTAAGTATATTTAAAGTCAATTATAACATTGGATAACATTAGTTTGAGATTTTATCAGCAAATTGGTCTTACACCGCAATTTTTAAAAGTCCTCGGCGAGGTTTCCCACCAAGAACTTTTCTTATTAAGGATAAGGAAGGGTCATCTTTCATGTCTTGTGAGCTCCAACTTGTTAGCGTAGCATGCCTTCCTGATTTGGTCGGCGACGCGCGCAGCCTCCACGAAACAAGCGGTTTCCGTTCGGAAACTGATCACGGCAGTTTTTTCGCCGATCTCGATACTTGTTTCAAAGTGGCTATTCCCAACTGTCGTGTAACATCTAAACATTCCGAGTGACCTGGCACTTTTTTTAATTCCGTTGAAGATATTGGGCTTCTTGCTTGCTTGGTTTACCTTTTCCGTAATTTCTTGCGCTGGAGACAGCGTTAGTTTCCACCAAGTCGCCATCCAAGTTTCCTCCTTAGACACATCGCATAAATTTTTTAGTATTTTAAAATGCAAACCCATCTAATTTTCCGCTTTTTTCTCTCTCTTGTCAATACCGCGTTTTGCTTTATTATTATGAGTAGGTTTTTGTTTGTAGAGCAGTCTGAATGAACGCGCGCAAAGAACTCGAAAATTACAAGAAAATAGTCGATAAAAAGTTAGCCGAATATTTTACTGAGAAAATAAAGGAAGCAAAAAAGGTTAGTCCTTTAGCGGTGCAAGCGGTGAAGAACATTCGTGACATGGTGCTGGCTGGCGGCAAGCGTGTTCGGGCGGCTTTTATGTATTGGGGCTATAAAGCGGCTGGCGGCAAGGAAGTGGATAAGATAGTCGAGGCTTCGATGAGTATTGAGTTGACTCATATTTTTCTTCTTATTCATGACGATATTATCGACCGTGACGATTTTCGCCACGGGATAAAATCTATCCATAAAAGGTATGAGAGTTTGGCGCGAAGGTTTTATAAAAAAGTTGACGCAGAACATTTTGGACACTCAATGGGAATGATTGTTGGGGATATGGCGGCGGCGTTGGGAAACGAAATTATTTTTAATTCTCGGTTTTCCGCGGAGAATATTTTAATGGCGCTTGATAAACTGCAGGACATTGTATCAGTCACGGTTACTGGAGAAATGATGGATATAGTTCTGGAAGCTAGAGGCAGAGCGTCCGAGAAAGAAATTCTCAAAGTTCATAAGGACAAGACAGCAAGGTACACCGTCGAAGGGCCGCTTCACCTGGGAGCGTTGTTGGCTGGGGCCGATAGGAAAGTTTTAAGGGATTTAAGCAATTACGCTGTTCCAGTCGGTACGGCTTTTCAAATTCAGGACGACATTCTGGGGGCTTTTGGGAACGAAAAGAAATTAGGCAAGCCTGTTTGCAGCGATCTTAGAGAAGAAAAGCAGACTTTGCTGATAGTTAAAACTTTAGAAAGAGGAAATAAGAGCCAAAGACGGTTAATTAATAATTTATTGGGAAGCAAGAATTTAACATTAAAAGACATAGAAGATTTCCGCGAAGTTATCCGTGAGACTGGATCATTGAAATATTCAAGGAATTTAGCAAGAAAGTTAGTTGTCAAAGGGAAGAAAGATTTGCATAAGTCTGCTATCGGCAAAGAGGCTAGGGAATTTTTAGCTGGAATTGCGGACTATATTGTAAATCGAGAGATTTAAAATCAGCCGTGGTGATTAAGGTAGTGATGCGCTCGCGGTTTTATTGCGGCCGGGCGATTCATTGCCGTAAGGCGGCGGTATACTTTGTTCTAATATTGTGCTATACTGCAACTATGAAAATCGGAAAGAAAATTTTTGAGATAGTTTTTCACGCTCGGGGCGGGCAGGGCGCTAAGACGGCGGCGGAGATTTTGGCCCAAGCGGCGCTTCGAGAGGGTAAATTTGTTCAAGCTTTTCCGGATTACGGACCCGAGCGGAGTGGCGCTCCCATGCGGACTTACGTTCGAATTTCAGATGAGCCAATTCTCACGCGCGAGCCGGTGGTTGATCCCGATCTGGTAGTAGTTTTAGACGAGACTCTTTTGGATTCGGTAAAAGTTACTAATAATCTGGACGAGGACGAGATTATGATAGTCAATACCGCGAAAGACAGAAACGCTGTTTCTCAAAAGACAGGATATAAGGGAAACATTTATCCCGTTGATGCCGCAAGAATATCCATGGAAATTATTGGTCAGCCTCGTCCCAATACGGCTATCTTGGGAAAACTGGTTAAGATTACTGAAGTAGTGAAGCTTGATAATGTGGTTGAGGTGTTTAGGGAAAAATATATTGGAAAGATTGGAGAGGAAATTACGGAAAAAAATGTTTTGGCGATTGAGAAAGCGTACGATAGTTTGTAATCTCTACGAATTACTAAACAATTACAAAAATACGAAAACTTATAAACACCTATCCCCTAAAACTACAACTTATTTAATGTGCGATTTCGTATTTTTTGTTAAATTTAGTAGTTCGTAGAAAATTGTACTATGGATTGGCAAAACATCGAAAAAGGCGCTGTCATCAAGCACGATATCAAAAAGTCGCCTCGTACCGGCGACTGGCGATATATGAAACCCGAAGTTGATAAGAAGAAATGCATTGGCTGCGGGCAGTGCGTTTCTCATTGCCCGGAAGGCTGTATAACTTTAGGCAAAGATGGCAAGGCCGAGATTAATTATGATTTTTGCAAAGGCTGCGGAGTGTGCGCGCAGATTTGCCCGAGAAAAGCGATTAAGATGAGGAAGTAGTATCTAGTATATTGTATCTTGCATTTTGTATGGTTACGGATAATAAGAAGATAAAATCATTTACCGATTTATATGCTTGGCAAGAAGCGCATAAATTAGTTTTAATGGTTTATGCGGAAACTGAAAAATTTCCTAAAAGAGAAATTTTTGGTTTGACTGTCCAGATAAGACGGTCAGTTGTTTCTATTACATCTAATATCGCGGAAGGCTTTAACAGAAATGCTTCTAAGGATAAATGTCAGTTTTATTCTATGGCGCACGGATCATTAACTGAATTGCGAAATCAGTTGCTAGCGACAAGAGATGTCGGGTATTTAAGCCAAGCAATTTTTAATAAGCTTGCCGATCAAACGGTTGTTGTTGCTAAGTTGATTAATGGCTTGAGAAAAATAAGAAACAAATGATACAAGATACAAAATACAAGATACAAAATACGAAACAGCTCGCTCTCACCGGCGGGGCCGCTGCCGCCGAAGCTCTCAAGCAAATTAACCCGGATGTGATGCCGGTTTATCCTATCACGCCACAGACGCCGATTATAGAAACTTTTGCTAAGATGGTGGCTGATGGCTTAGCCGATACGGAGATTATGGAAGTGGAATCGGAACACAGCGCTATGAGCGCGGCGGTTGGCGCGCAAGCGGCCGGAGCGCGGGCGATGACAGCCACTAGTTCCCAGGGACTAGCGCTAATGAGCGAGATTCTTCCCATTGCTTCTGGGTTGCGCTTGCCGATATTAATGTTTATTAGCGCGCGGGCTTTGAGCGCTCCCATAAATATCCATTGCGATCATCAGGATGTAATGGCTGTTCGAGATTTGGGATGGATTCAAATTTTTTCGGAGAGCGCACAGGAAGTTTACGACAACGCTTTTATAGCTCTTCGTCTGGCGGAAAAAACGCGTCTGCCGGCGATGGTAATTATGGATGGTTTTACTACCTCGCATAGCGTAGAAAATTTAGAAGTTTTGGATACAGCCGCGGCCAGAAAATTTATCGGTGAATATAAGCCGGAAAATTATTTGCTGGACACGGATAACCCGGTAACTTTTGGGCCGGTGGGGCTTCCTAATTCGTATTTTGAATTCAAGCGAGCGCAGATCGAGGCAATGGATGGGGTGATTGGGGAATATATAGAAATTTGCAGAAATTATGTTGAAGTTAGCGGACGCGATTATGATATATTCGAAGGCTATAACTTGGATGACGCTGAAAAAGTTATTGTTGTTGCCGGTTCCACAGCCGGGACAGCTAAAGTGGTTGTGGATGAATTGCGTGAGAGAGGAGAAAAAGTAGGACTACTTAAGATAAAATTGTTTAGGCCGTTTCCGTACGGGGAAATAAAAAAAGCGCTTGAAGGCAAAAAACGTGTTGCCGTTTTGGATAGATCAGTTTCGTTTGGGAGTGTCGCCCCGCTTTATGGCGAGATAGTAAACTCGACTTTTCGGGATGATGTTCAGTCTTGCATTTTTGGATTAGGCGGACGTGAGATTTTTGGGGAGGATATTGCAAGGGTGTTTGAAGAAATGGGAGATAGAGGAGATCGGGAGCGCAAAGTGGTTAATTATATTGGATTAAAGTGATTTCTCTACGAATTACGAATTTTGTACGAATATACGAATGAATGTATAAAAGCAATACATTCATAAAGTAATCTATTTGTGTGTGATTCGTAATTCGTAGAGATTAGGCATAACCTTGAATAAAAATTTGGTTACAAAATTTGCTCCCGGCCATGCGACTTGCGCGGGGTGCGGGATACCGGCAATTGTGAGAACAGTGCTAGGCGCGACCGACGATCCGGTGGTAGTAATTAACGCTACAGGGTGTTTGGAGGTAACATCTACTCTTTATCCTTATACCGCTTGGAAAGTTCCTTACATTCACAACGCTTTTGAAAACGCGGGGGCGACGGCAGCGGGAGTGGAAACGGCTTGCCGGATGCTGGTTAAAAGAGGGAAGATTCCCAAGGATAAAGAGATAAAGTTTGTGGTTTTTGGGGGAGATGGCGGGACTTATGATATTGGATTGCAAAGTTTATCGGGAGCGCTTGAACGAGGACATAAATTCTTGTATGTTTGTTATGACAACGAAGCCTATATGAACACCGGTGGGCAGAGAAGCGGCGCTACTCCTCGTGGAGCCAGCACTACTACGACTCCGGCTGGCAAGATAAACTACGGTAAAAAGCAGAAGAGAAAAGATTTAATGTCGATTGTGATCGCGCATCACATAAAATATGCCGCTCAAGCCAATGTGGCATATCTTCAGGACTTAAAGATGAAAGCTCAAAAGGCTTTTGAAGCCGAAGGACCTAGTTTTCTACTGGTACTCCAGCCTTGCACCAATCAATGGAAGTTTCCTGCTTCGGATTACGTGCGTGTTGGAAAGCTGGCAACGGAGACGAATTTTTGGCCTTTGTATGAATACCTTGACGGCAAATACAAAATCAACTGGGCTACTGAAAATCCCAAGCCGGTTGAAGAATTTTTAAAAACGCAAGGGAGATTTAAGCATTTATTTAAATCCGGCGGAGAAGAAATAATTTCACAGATTCAGGAAGAGATTGAAAAAGATTGGAGTAAGTTAGTGGAATTGGCGGAGGTTTAGATTTTAGATAATGAGTAGCACTAGTCATTAGCAAAAGCAAAATGAAATAATATTATTTATTTTTCGTATTAGTTATTTGTAAAAAAGGTTTATGTCTAAAATCAAGATTAATGAAGATCTCTGCATCGGTTGCGGGACTTGCGAAGCGATGTGTCCGGATGTCTTTAAAATTGAGAATGGTAAGGCAAAGGTGTATAGTGAAAACTGCAAAGATTGCGAGGATTGCAAGTTGGATGAAATTGTAAGTAGTTGTCCGGTGAATGCGATAACGGTGGAAGAGTAAGACCAAAAATCAAAAACCAAATACCAAAAAATACAAATCAAAAACTAATTTTTTGTATTTTTATCTTTATTGTTGTTTTTTTACCCTTTAACTTAATAATTTAAGCGCGATATTTATGCTTACCCACGAAAAAAATGTAATAGATGATGGAAAATTGAGTGGCAGCTATAAAAGAATTCTAATTACCTCCATCATTATCACTTTCTTTATGTCCTCTTTTCTGGGAGCGGTTTTTGGTTTTATGGGGGCTATGGTTGGTCAGCAGAAAGTTTTTTCCTGGCTTCCCGGATTTTTTCAGGAAGAGCGCGACGAGTTAATTGACAGAAGCGATGATAGTAGCGCCAGTGAAACTCATAAATTAATCGAAGAAGAATCGGCGGTGACAGCCGTAGTTGAAAAAGCTTCGCCGGCAGTGGTTAGTATCATTGTCACCAAGGACATTCCTAAGATACAGGAGTTTTTTTTCGATCCGTTTGAATCCGATCCATTTTTTAATCCGTTCGGCTCCAGAGACAAGAATCGGAATGATGCAAATGAAGGGGAGACAGAGAAACGGGAAATTGGAGGCGGGTCGGGCTTTATTGCTTCGAAGGACGGGCTGGTAGTTACTAATAAGCATGTAGTTTCAGATCAAAGCGCTGATTATACGGTTATGACCAATGATGGCAAAAAGTACGAAGCGCAAGTTATGGCCATTGATCCAATGAATGATATCGCTATCTTGAAAATAAATGCTAATAATCTCCCAGTGTTAGAGTTTGGAGATTCTGACAGCCTAAAAATTGGGCAGACGGTTATAGCTATAGGAAATTCTCTAGGTGAATTTAGAAATACTGTAAGTAAGGGAATTATCTCTGGGCTTAAGAGGTCGCTGACGGCTGGAACCGGGACTGGTGAACTGGAGACATTGAGCGAAGTCATTCAGACTGACGCGGCTATCAATCCGGGAAATTCCGGCGGCCCGCTGCTTAACATTGATGGCCGGGTAATTGGAGTAAATGTGGCTATGGCTCAAGGAGCGGAGAACATCGGTTTTGCCCTGCCTGTAAATTTAGTTAAAAAAGACATTAATAGTGTTAAGAGTAAAGGAAAAATTGTGCAGCCGTTTTTGGGAGTGCGCTATGTTATAGTTAATAAGCAAATCCAAAAGGAAAATAATCTTCCTTATGATTACGGCGCTTTGATTTTGCGCGGCCAGCGAATATCCGACTTAGCGGTGGTGCCCGGCAGTCCTGCTGACAAAGCTGGAATTGTGGAGAATGACATAATTTTGGAAGTGAACGGAAAAAAAGTCAACAATAA
The DNA here is from genome assembly GCA_964543275.1 of uncultured Bdellovibrionales bacterium. Taxonomy (GTDB): domain Bacteria; phylum Patescibacteriota; class Minisyncoccia; order Moranbacterales; family UBA11712; genus CAZIWW01. The sequence continues at coordinate 78,884 of CAZIWW010000001.1, forward strand.
GACCCCACTCGGCAGTTTAATAGCTAAATATAATGTAGGCGATACGGTAAATCTTAAAATTTGGCACAAGGGAGAAGAGAAGACGGTATCAGCGAATTTGGAAGAAAGAAAGTAAAAAATCTTTTTAGGGATCCGATCCCTAAATTCCTCAAACTAATGAAATGAGAAGGAAAGTAGAGCTTGTCAGCGGTCAATATTATCATGTTTATAACCGAGGTGTTGAGAAACGCGATATCTTTTTGGATGATTCTGACTATCTTCGCTTTTTGAAGTCCTTGAAGTGCTTCAATCAGGAAGATCCTATCTTCAGCTTGTTTTGGAATAACATTAAAAAGAGAAATTTAGGGGTCGGATCCCTAAAATCAAGGAAGTTGGTAGATATCGTAGCGTATTGCCTGAATCCTAACCATTTCCATTTACTCTTAAAACAGGTAATCGACGGTGGCATTTCTGAATTTATGAGAAGGTTGGGTACAGGCTATACAGGTTATTTTAATCACAAATATCAACGATCGGGTGTTTTGTTTCAAGGAAGATTTAAATCAATTCATATAAGTTCAAATTCGTATCTTTTATATTTGTCTGCTTACATAAATGAAAATAATTTTATTCATGGATACACAGAAAATAGCCGGAATTGGAAATATTCAAGTTATTCCGATTACATAGGGGAAAGGCAGGGAGAGTTGTGCAACAAAGATATTATTCTTGATCAGTTCGGATATGACTTCAAAGGATATGAAGAATTTTCCAGGGAAAACGCTTTATATCTTAAGGAGAGAAAGGAAGATGAGAAATATTTATTGGAAAACTGACCTTTTAGGGGTCGGATCCCTAAATTTTTATGGACTTAAATAGGTTTACTCTAAAATCCCAAGAAGCCTTGCAAGGAGCGCATCAGTTAGCTCAAAGCCAGAGTCAAAATGTTGTGGATGTTTTGCATTTGCTTTATGTGCTTATTACCCAGGAAGAAAGTGTTGTTCCAGCCATCCTGGATAAATTGAATGTAAAAAGGGATGAGTTGAAAAACGATATTTTTTCCGAGATAGAAAAAATTCCCAAAGTTTCTAGCACGCAGGTTTATTTATCTTCTGAAATGGCGGGCGTTCTGCAGGAGTCTTTCCGCGAAGCCCAAAGTTTAGGAGATAGGTTTGTTAGTACCGAGCATTTATTTCTAGCATTGCTAAATGTGGCTAGTCGTGCTAAAAAATTTTTAGAAGAAAGCGGCATCAATCGTAGCGAAGTCTTAAAAGTTATGAAAGAAGTAAGGGGAAACCAAAGCGTTGATAGTCCGTCGCCGGAAGGGAAATATCAGGCTTTGGAAAAATACACCATTAATCTTACCCGCGAAGCCAGTCAGGAAAAATTGGATCCGGTAATTGGAAGAGAAGAGGAAATCCGAAGAGTTATGCAAGTTCTTACGCGACGCACCAAGAATAATCCGGTGCTTATTGGAGAAGCTGGGACGGGTAAGACTGCCATTGTTGAAGGTTTAGCCCAAAGAATAGCGACCGGCGATGTTCCTGAAAGCTTAAAGGGCAGGGAAATTTTGGCTTTGGACTTGGGTATGATTTTGGCCGGTTCGAAATTCCGTGGAGAATTTGAGGAAAGATTTAAAGCTGTCCTAAACGAGATCGAAAAGTCGGAAGGAAAATATATCTTGTTTATTGACGAGCTGCACACTTTAGTTGGAGCCGGAGCTATTGAGGGAGCAATGGACGCCTCTAATATGCTTAAGCCGGCTTTAGCCAGAGGAAAACTGCGGGCTATCGGCGCGACTACGCTCAAAGAATATCAAAAGTATATTGAAAAGGATGCGGCTTTTGAGCGACGCTTTCAGCCTGTGCTGGTTAAAGAACCGACGGTTGAAGATGCCATTGCCATTCTCCGCGGTCTTAAGGAGAAGTATGAAGTTCATCACGGGGTGCGCATCACTGACGGGGCTATCGTGGCGGCGGCCAATCTTTCTAACCGCTATATTACCGATCGCTTTCTGCCTGACAAAGCGGTTGATCTTATAGACGAAGCTACTTCCGCTCTCCGAATGGAAATTGACAGCATGCCTGGGGAAATAGATAATCTGGAGCGTGAGAAAAGAAAACTAGAGATAGAAAGAGAAGCTTTAAAGAAGGAAAAAGATGAAGAGTCGAAGAAGAAAGTGAAAGAAATTGAAAAAAAATTAGCCGATGTGAAAGAAAAGGCTAATAGATTAAAGCTGCAGTGGAAGAACGAGAAGGATCTTATAACTAATATCAGAGGCTATAAAAGTGAAATCGATCGCTTAAAAGGAGAGTCTGACGTTTTGGAGCGCAGAGGCGAGCTAAGCAAGGTGGCCGAAATTCGCTACGGGAAAATCCCAGAGCTTAAAAAGAAAATAAAAAAAGAGCAGGGAAAATTAAAAGTTCTGCAGAAGAATAATCCTATTCTCAAGGAGGAGATTACTGAAGAAGATGTTGCCAAAGTGGTTTCCCGATGGACCGGCGTTCCGGTCGCCAAAATGCTGGAAGGAGAGATGGAAAAGTTAGCTAAAGCTGAAAAAGCCTTAAGTTTAAGAGTAATCGGGCAGGAGGAAGCTGTTTCGGCCGTGTCAAACGCTCTTCGCAGGTCGCGAGCTGGTATTGCTGAAGAGAGCAGACCTGTCGGATCTTTTATTTTTCTCGGTCCTACCGGAGTAGGCAAGACAGAGTTAGCCAAAGCGCTGGCGGAATTTCTTTTTAACGATGAAGACGCAATGATAAGGGTCGATATGAGCGAATATATGGAGCAGCATAGCGTAGCTAAGATGATTGGATCGCCTCCCGGTTATGTGGGGTACGAGGAAAGCGGGCAGTTGACGGAAAAAGTAAGAAGACGTCCCTATAGCGTGATACTTTTTGACGAGATTGAAAAAGCCCATCCGGATGTTTTTAATATGTTGCTTCAAATTTTGGATGACGGGCGTCTTACTGACGCCAAGGGGCGCGTGGTTAGTTTTAAGAACGCGGTTATAATTATGACTTCTAATGTGGGAAGTGACATAATTTATAAAATGCGGGAGATTGGCTTCAAGAACGAAAGAAAAAGAGAAATCTTAAAAGAAGAGGAGATGAAAGAAAGGGTTATGCGAGCTCTTCGGGAAAAGTTTAAACCAGAATTTTTGAATCGAGTGGATGAGATAATTATTTTCCATCCTCTGAACACCGGGCAAATTAAGAAGATTATCGATCTTCAATTGAATCAAGTTAAGCGGAGATTGGCTGGCAGAAATATCCAGTTGGAAGTAACATCGGCGGCGAAAGAGTTGCTTGTCAGGAAGGGGTTCGACCCGGTTTTCGGAGCCAGGCCTCTGAAGCGAACGATCCAAAATTTAGTCCTTGACGAGTTGGCTCTTAGGATTGTAGAAGGAAAGGTTAAAGAAGGAGACAAGGTGAAGGTGGATGCTCGAGGCGGGAAAATAGTCATAAGGGAATAAGTCATAAGCGGCAGATCTAGTTTTAGGCCATAAGTTATGGGAAATTTTCTGCGACTTACATTCTATTCTACGATTTAACCTACTTGCCCGAGCGATCAGTGGTCTTTTGGCAGGGCGTGAGCCGCCAAAGGTCTATTTTCCATCAACCTACTAAATTTATGTTTTGGAACTTCAGAATTTTCTTGCTTTCAGTTTTGTTTTTCGCGGCTCTGCGGGCAACCCTTATTTACTCAGATTATATTTTCTGGATTTGGCTTTTATTTGGACTGGTTCTGTTATTTAGCACAAGGAGGTTAGCCAAGAGGTGGTTTTTTGCGATTCTGCCTCTACTCCTGTCAGCGAGTTCGGTTTCGCTCTTATTTTTTATTGACTCGCTGAATTTCATAAAAGTTTTTGTTTTTTTGACAGCCGCTGTTTTTTATTTTTGTCTTCTAGGAAGCTATCGTTTAAGTAAATATAATAAAGATCAAACAGCCAAGGGGATGTATAACACAGCCGCTTTCTCCGCGCTTTTCTTTTTCTACGCGGCTTCTTACGGATGGTACCTTAATGAAATTAGACTGCCGGTTTGGGAGTTAACCGTGATTTTAATGGCGATTTTTGCCGTGATCACTTTTTTCATTTCGTCTTTATCTTTTACTGTTAATCAACTAAGCTCTCACGAACGATGGCTGTACGCCTTCATTCTGGCTCTCGCTTTAACTCAAGTGGTTTGGATTCAAAGTTTCTGGCCTTTTGGATACTTGACCGTGGGGACTGTTGCTCTCATAATCTACTATGTCAGCTGGGACATTATCCGCAATTATTTTTCAGATAAGTTTAGCTTTAAGGGGGTTGTTTTTAATCTTGCTTTTCTGTTTGGATCCATAGCGATTCTACTCGTCAGCTCTAAATGGTATCCAGTTGTTTAAGGGTTTATGATTTACGATTTAAGAATTATAATTTTGGTTGCGGATCTGTGTTCTTGGGTTGCTTAATTAACGCATTATGAGTGATGTCAAGAGCAATAAATCTTACACAAGCCGAAAATCTCGCGTGTTGCACCGCGGTGCGAGGTTCGTTTTTTTTGCGGTCTTTATTTTTGTGGTAGCCGGTGTAAGTTCAGTAATAGTGGATAAGTATTTATTTCCTTATCTCACTAGCGTTGATTGGCTTAATAAGTATGACCTTTTCAAAAAGGGAGCGGAGAATATAGTAGTGATTAACAAAACAGAAGAAGTTGTTATTAGCGAAGAGCAGACCATTGCCAAGTATTCCGACAAAGCCGCTTCCAGCGTGGTGGAGATAGTTTCCAGGAAGAAGAGCGGCAAGAAAGTAAAATCGTTGGATAAAAACAAAAGTGAGATAGGCAGCGGTTTAATTATTACGGCCGACGGTCTGGTTATAACTCACCGCGAGGCGATAATTGACAAAAGCGCCGAGTACAGAATTTTTACTTATGATAACAAATCCTACATCGGGAAACTTCTGATGATTGACTCCTTTTCTAATTTAGCGTTTCTAAAATTGGAGGGAGCGACTAATCTTCCCACAGCGTCTTTTATCAATCCGGACGATATTAAAATCGGGGCTAAGGTTGTGGTTATAGGAAAGAGCGGATCTAATTCTCAAACATTCTTTAAATCCGGCCTCATTAGTCAGTTTGCCAAGAATTATTCCATAAGCGGGCCATTGGCCTCGTCCGAGAAACTGCAGGGAGTTTTTTTTCTAGACGCTGATTTTGAGAATGATTGGGATGAAAGTTTAATTGGAAGCGCGGTGGTTGATTACAATGGGGATGTGATTGGAATTTTGGGAGCCGTAAAAGATGATCAGCGAATGAGATTTTTTGTAGCTCCGGTAAATCATATCCAAGAGCTTACCAAACGTTATCTCGAGGAAGGGGTTGTTGAAAGAAGTACTCTAGGAATTTACTATGTTCCGCTGACCAAGGAGACAGCCTATTTGAGCGGGAGCGGTCTGGATCGTGGAGCTTTAGTTTACTCTTCGAGTCTTCAGCAAGGCTTGGCAGTTATTGCCGGCAGTCCGGCGGATAAGGCGGGTCTTCGGATAATGGATATAATCATAAGCGTTAATGGAGAGGAAATTAACTCTGATCAAAATTTGGCCTATCTTATTTCGAAATATAAACCTGGGGATGAGATTACTCTTAAAATTGTAAGGGATGGAGAAAGAATAGATGTTAAAGCAATATTGGAGTGATATAGAGACGGTAATTGTTTATGGTGGATGGAAATAGGCTTAAAGCTGCGGGACTGGTTGTAAGTCGTAAGCCGCAGGAAATTTTCTTGCAGCCGATCTGTAATTTGTAACTTAACTTACCGTTAATGACCTATCTCCAAATAACTTTTCCTTGACACAACAGCTGGATTTGATAGTCTTTATAAGTAATTTTTAGACACTTTTCATGATAGCCATTATAAGAACTGGAGGGAAACAATACCTAGCTAAAAAAGGCGATAAGCTAAAAGTGGAAAAGCTGGAAGGCAAAGTTGGTGATAAGATAACTTTCAGCGAAGTTTTGTTTTTGGGCGATGAGAAGGAAGTTAAGATAGGCAAGCCTACTATTGAAGACGCTAAAATAGAAGCTAAAATTATACGGCAGGATAAATCCAGAAAAGTAATCATAGTCAAGCACAAGCCGAAGAAAAGATATTTAGTGAGAAAAGGACATCGGCAGTGGTTTACGGAGGTGGAGATTGTAAAGGCATAGTGTTTGGGAAGCACAAAAAAGCGGGCATGTCGAAGCCCGTTTTTTGTTGTAGTGTTTTTTTAAATTTCTAATTAATCTAATTTCTAATTGATCTAATCAATACCTAAGCGCTAATGCCCAATTGCTGTTTGGTTATTGGGATTTATTTAGGTCAATTAGATTAATTAGAGCAATTAGAAATTTTCACATCTTCTTTCGCCCCTCGATCGCTCCAGTTAGTGTAACTTCGTCCGCGTATTCAATGTCCCCACCGGTTGGCAGTCCGCGGGCCAAGCGAGTAATTTTAATCCCAAGCGGCTTAATGAGGCGCGCTAGATAGAGAGCAGTGGCTTCGCCTTCGGTGGTTGGATTAGTGGCGATGATAACCTCTTTTACCGGAGATTTTTTTATCCGAGCGATTAGTTCATTTATTTTCAAATCTTGCTTTTTCCCTGTCGGTGAATTTATGGTTCCGCCTAAAACATGGTACAGCCCGTTCATTTTTTTTGTTTTTTCGATAGAAATAATGTCCAGCGGTTCTTCAACTACGCAAATAGTAGATTGGTCACGGTTTTTGTCTTGGCAGATAGAGCATAGGCCATTTTCGGAAATATTGAAACACTGTGGGCAGTAATGAATTTTGGCCTTAAGCTCTTTTAGGGTGTTAGCAAAATTATCCAGCCTCTCTTGATCTTGTTTGAATAAATACAAAACTAGCCGCTCGGCCATCTTGGGTCCGACCGACGGCAAAGAAGCGAAGTGATTGATGAGTTTTTGGAAGGATTTAGGAAACATGGATTTCTCTACGAATTACGAATTTTATACGAATATACGAATATACGAATATACGAATATTCTAAGTCATAGGGGAATAGAGTATAGGCAGTAGGTCAAGTCGTAGAGTATAGGTTATAAGAACTTTATTCGAATCCCTATGGTCTACAACTTACAACCAGTCTTACAGCTTACATCTTATTTCCCTACAACCTAGATTAGTATATTCGTAAGTGATTCGTAATTCGTAAAGTTAGAAGCTTGCTTCTTCTCGTTTTTTCTCCAACGACGAGAAG
>CAZIWW010000002.1:0-47637 GCA_964543275.1 uncultured Bdellovibrionales bacterium
GCGATTATCCAGCTTCGGCTAACTTGTAATTTTAACAGGGCGTTTGGTATATGTCAAGCTGCTGCTAGATGCCCTTAAATCGGCGAAGTTCTTTATCTTTCCATCCATTTCTGATAAGTTGAATATTTTCCCGCCAGTAATTTGTGAGTACCTCTTTCTCCTTATTTCCATAAATCTTTACAACTTTATATTTGCCGACTGTCTTATAGTCGGCATTTTTAAAACTAGCGATAACAATCTTTGCTACCGCTTCCCAATTTTCATTAATTAGATCTATAGGAACTCCAACTGGATAAATTCGATATTCGTCCTTTGAGAAATTGTAAGACTTCCCTACTTTTAAATTTTTCTCATTTAGGCCTTGTTTGCATTTCAGCTTCAGCGCCCAATTGAATTCCGTTTTAAAACCCATAGTAATAGCGGTTGCTAAAATAGTTCAAGTTATAATAAATTTTGCCTTTAAACCGTGTATAACCAGCCCCCGCAATCTGCGTCCTCGCTTAAAACATTCTGCTCTGAGCTCGGGTGGCTTCGTCCAGCGCCATATTTGCTAAATGGTCGGCTTCGCGATTTTTGGCGCGTGGAATGTAAAAATATTTTACGCTTTTAAAACCAATACTTGAGTTCCAAGTAGTAATAAAATTTTTCTGAATATTTTCCTCAATTATCTTATATTTATGGTTTAACTGCTTAACCACTAATTCGCTGTCCAGGTAACACTCGACATTTACATTTTTAACTTTAGATTTTCCCAAAAGCTGTTTGATTTTTTTCAGCGCGAAAATCAAAGCTTTATATTCGGCTTCGTTGTTAGTGGCGTACCCGATAAATTCACGATAGGTTTTTTTAGACCTATCATCTTCTATTACCGCGCCTATGCCGGCCGGCCCGGGATTGCCTCGGGCGGCACCGTCGGTATGAATTTTTACTAATTTATTCATACGTTATAAACCTTTATAATTTTAGTTACTTGGATTTTGGAATTGTCTTGGATTTAGAATTTATCCAGACATCTTAATATCAATTATATTAAGACTTAATTTGTGTCTTCCGTTCCAAGAATTTGATCTTAAATTATAAACCGCGTCAACTTTATTCCCTACTGCAAATTTAGAAAAATTATTCCCACCCCCAAAGAAAATCCCCTCAAAACTTTTTGGATTTGCTTGATAGGTTTCAAAAACGAACTTAAGGTGTTTTTGACCGTTGCCGACTGTGTTAACCTCTCTTATCTTTAACCCTCTGGAAAGAAAAACCGGCTCTTCGTTTCCCTCGCCGTATGGCTCGAATTTTCTTATTTCGGAAAATAAATCCCAGTCTATGTTTTGAGAATCAAGCTCGATATCAATAAAAGTTTTTCTTCCCCAGCTCTCTTCATCGTAACTCTCATCAATAATTTCAAGCAGACTTGCTTCAAAGGCTTTAAAATTCTCTTTTTTAACTTCCAGTCCCATAGCCTGGGCATGGCCTCCGTATTTGCCAACCAAGTGATCGATTTTTCTAACCGCCGCAATTATGTTAAAATCATTGATGCTCCTTCCAGATCCTTTAAAAATGCCTTTCTCTTCTCTGAATAAAAATACGGGGCAGTTATAATCTTCGCAAAGCTTCCCGGCCACAATGCCTACTACTCCAGCCGGCCAATTTTTACCGCTTTTTAAAATCAGCCTATATTCCTTTTCTTTATCTAGAGTTTTTTTAACTTCCAGATAAATCTCGTTGGTTATTTTTTGTCTTTGGGTATTTTTCTTTTCAACTTCCAGCGCCATTAGCCTGGCTTTAATTCTATCCCCCTCGGTTAGAAGATTAAGTGTCAGATCGGCGTGATCCATTCTTCCGGCCGCGTTAAGTCTGGGTCCTATTTGAAAAGAAATATTATAGGTGCTGGGAGGATTTTTCTCGTCGATGTTAATCCGAGCCACCTTTAAAATTTCCTGCAGACCGATTCTCTTTGTTTTTTGGAGAACAATCAACCCAAATTTAGCCAGCGCTCTGTTTTCGTCCAAAAGCGGCACGCAGTCAGCGATGGTTCCAATAGCCACTATATCCAGAAACCATTTCAACTGCTGAACCTTTTCAGGAATAATCTTTTCGTAAAGAGCTTGAGCCAGTTTAAAAACCACACCCACTCCAGCCAAGTCCTTAAACGGGTAATTTTGATTCTCAAGTTTGGGATTGATTATAACGCAGTTTTGCGGAATTTTTTCGGGAATAGAATGGTGATCAGTCACTATCACTTCAATCCCTTTTTGCCTGGCATATTTTATTTCCTCGCGATTGGATATGCCGCAGTCAACAGTGATTATAAGATCTGCTCCGTGCTCCAACTTCAAATAATCGATAGCTTGGCAGTTTAATCCGTAACCTTCTTTGTTGCGATCGGGGATGTATAAACCCGCGGGGGAAACCCCAACTTCCTCTAAAACTTCTTTTAAAAGAGCGGCGGAGGTAGTGCCGTCTGCGTCATAATCGCCATATATAACAATCTTTTCCTGTTTCTTTTTGGCTTTTACAATTCTTTCTACCGCTTCTCTAACGCCGTTTAAGTCAAGCGGAGAATAAAGCGCCTCATAGGAAGTATTTAAAAAGCTGTCGATCTTTTCCCGCGTTGAAAGACCTCTTTGTATTAGAAGTTGAAGCGTAGCCGGATTTAGCTTGAGCGTTTTTAACTGCGATGGAATTTTTTGAGAAGGTTTTAAGACCCATTTTTTCATTTTATTTTTTAGGGATCCGATCCCTAAATTAGAAGCTGTAATCGCACTTTGGACATTTAAGAGTCGCGTCGAGGCCTTTTCCTTCTTTTTTGGGAATTACTTCTAGCACCATCTTCCCTCCGCAATTAGGACAGTTGAAATTTTTGCTACCTAGCTTTTCAGCTAATCTGGGAGCATCCCAAGCATACGGGTCAAAGCTTAACTTATACGAGTTATTGCTGTGAATTAAATTCTCTATTTTTTCTATTACCTCTATCGGCGTCATTGTCCCTTGAACAATAAAATTTTCTATACCTGCCTCCTTCGCTTTGCGTCTATCTTCCTCCCGTCCCAAGTGGCTAATTATGGCAATGGGAATACTGCTAGTGTCAACATTATCGCGCAAGGTAGAGATTAGCTTAAAACCGTCCATTCGAGGCATAACTATGCCGGTCAATATAACATCGGGCATCAGTTTAGTAGCCAAGTCAACACCTTCAATGCCATCTTTTGCCGCTATAACCTCAAAGCCCCTTTGCTTGAAAATCTGAACATAAGTTTCCCTAATATCGTCGCTGTCATCGACGATCAAAATTTTATGTTTTGTGCTATTACCCATAAAATCTAAATGAAGAATTAATAACTTGTGATTGATTATGCTAATATTTCAACCACTTAAATTATTTCATCTTTTCTTTTAAAACCTCTATTGCCTTATCCAATTGCGGATCTCTATCGTTGTTATAATCATCTTTAGTTAAATCAACCTCGAAGTCGGGACTGATTCCCTTTTCCATTATATACTCTCCATTAGGAGTAAGCCACTTAGCCACGGTTATGCGAAGGCTTGAGCCGCCGCTTAATCTCTCAAGTTCCTGCACGGAACCCTTGCCGAATGTTTTTTTTCCAACAAGCTCCGCTCCGATATTATCTCTTAATGCCCCGGCCACAATTTCCGAAGAGCTGGCGCTACCGCCGTTAACCAACACCACTATTGGGACATTCCCTAGAATGCCTTTCCCTCGAGACTTATGATTTTTTCTACTTCCATCTCCCATTTCCTCCATAACCACAATCTTATCTCGAGAAATAAATTTTGAGGAAACATCCACCGCCGCTTCAAGATAGCCTCCTGGATTATTTCTCAAGTCAAGTATGATACCTTTACTCTTTTTGGCAATTATCTTACTAGCGGCTCGATTCATTTCAGTCGCAGTGTCGTTCCCGAATCTGGATATGCGTATATAGGCAATATTATCGTCCCTAAGTTCCAGCTTTACGCTCTTTACATTAATAGTGTCCCTAACTATTTTTATTTCCCTAGGTTGGCTGCCGTCGTCTTCCCGCAGAACAGTAAGGATAACTTCAGATCCTTTAGGACCTCTGATTTTACTTACCGCCTTATCAATAGTCATATCGGCGGCTACTAGATCGTCTATTTTTATGATTTTGTCTCCGGCTTTGAGCCCCGCTTGATCAGCTGGAGTTCCCTCCAGCGGAGCGATAACTGTCAATATGTCATTTTTTATTCCAATCTCAATTCCCACGCCGGTAAAAGTTCCTTCCATATCCAGAGAAAACTGCTGGTTAGCCTCCGGATCCATAAAACCAGAAAATGGATCGCCCAAAGACTTAACCATCCCGGATATAGCTCCGTAAATCATTTCGGTTTTATTCAGTTTGCTTTTGTCAACATATTTGTCGTTGACTAAATTCCAGGCTTCCCAAAACAAACTAAAATCTACGTCCTTCGGCTGGTCCTTGTTGTGGCTCTTTACCAACAAATTCTCCAACATCCCAGTCTGACTCCTGCGAGATTGCTTATACTCCGCGTAGAAGACTCCAGAAAAAAAACTCAAACACAAAAGCAAGACCACTACAAAAATCGTGAAGTGTCTTTTAAAGCGGGACGGTTTCGTATTGTAAGTTTCGTCTCTATGTTCCATTAGTGTTTATTCCAATTGTTCTATCGTTTCGCTTATTCTAAGACGCTCTAATTAATTAAAGCGCTTCCGGCACTTACGACAATTAGAACGCATAGAGCGTCCAAAACAATTCACCTATGCGGATTTGGTTTGCCTAAATACTTCCAAAAATATTTTAAGGCGCTTTTGATATGCTCTCTGGTGAGTTTATTGAAAAGTATGGACCTTAAAGCGCTCTGACTGGCGCTGCCCTTGCCATGATAATGAAACATTGCGGCGTATGGACAATAAACCACCTTAAATCCGTTCTCCCAAAAGCGACGGCTCCAATCAACATCCTCAAAGTACATATAAAAACTCTCATCCATTAGGCCCACTTTCTTTACTGCTCGGCGCGAGGTCATCATAGCCGAACCCATAATCCAATCCACCTCCATAGGTTTATTATGATCTTGCTTTTTGAGCAAAAACTCGTCTATTCTTTTTCGAGCAAACCCGAAGTTACCTAAAAAGGTTCGCCTATAGAGAATAATCAGCGGGGTGTAAAACTGGAAACAGGAGTACTGGAGTTTCCCATTGAAGTTAAGCAACTTAGGACCTATCAAGCCTACCTCCGGATTGCTTCTAAGATAATCAAACAAAACATTCACCGATCTTTTATCTATAATTATATCCGCATTAAGAATAAGATAATATTTGCCTTTCGCCTCTTTAATTCCTCTATTTACCAGCCTCAAAAATCCAGCGTTCTCTTTAAAGGCAATAAATCTAACCGAGGGGAATTCTTCCCTCATCATCATTTCGGTGTCCTCTTCGGTGTCGCTGTCTAGAACAATAATTTCATAGTTCAAGTTAACGACTTTTTTTTTAAGCGATTCCAGGCAAAGCTTAAGCACCGAAGGATTTTTATAACTGGTAACAATTATGGATAAATCTTTTGTCATTGACCATTAATCACCGTTCATTAAAAATATTTCGGCAAGCTTCGTGAATTTTGTCGTAGTTTCCGCCAACCGGAAGCAAAATGTAGGTTTCTCCTTTTGGGGTCTCGGCTCTGGAAGAATAAAGCAATCCCTCGTCGGAAGTGTCAAAGACTTTTTGTTTAACTTGCGGATCGCTTATCTTGCCGGCTAAATCAAAAAAATTTTTCATCTCCGACACATCCATATCCGTTCTAACATCTTCTCCTAAGACATCTAAGATATTGTTTATTTTACTAAAATCCGTCAGCGTTCCTAAACTTAATAACTTATCTTTGAGGGCTATAAGCACTTCTTGCTGACGTCTGGCTCGATCAAAGTCAGAAGAAGTATAACGAGCTCTAACAAAAAAGAGAGCTTTTTGTCCATCAATATGATTCCTGCCGGCCGGCAAGGAAAAATCAAGAGCGTTTTCCCCTTTAAACTGTTCCGGCTCCGAGAAAGGCTGATCGAGATAAATATCAATGCCCCCTACTTTGTCAATCAATTCCGTAAATCCTCTAAAATCAATTCTAACCGCGTAATGAATCGGCAGTCCGGTTACTTCGCCAACAACTTCCTTCATCGCTTCCAATCCAATTCCTTCCCCTTTCTCCTCGGCTAAAGCGTGAACCGCGTTTATTTTCCTTCGCTCGGAACCGCCCGGAACATTCACATAAAGATCCCGAGGAATAGAAATCAATGCCGCTTTGTTCTCTTCTGGCTTAATAGCAACTAACATTATTGTATCGGCTAAAAGTCCGCCTCCCGGGATATCATTTCCCCGCATGCCAAGAAGTAAAACATTAATCTGCCCTTCTTTCTGTCCGGCTAATTCATCGGGACCAACTCCCGGAATTGTATTCCAGAGACTTTTGAAAAATCCGTTTTTGGTCGAGATCTTGCTTAAAGTGGATCCGGTTTTGTACATAATAAAACCAATTCCTATCAGCATAAGAATAACCAGCACCGAAACAACTTTAAACCATCTCCGGCGATAAAATCTCTTTTTTCCCCTAGGAGCTATGACTTCATCCTCTTCTCGAGAAAATATTCCCATATATTTTTGTTTGCAAATAAAAATAATGCCCTCCTTTGCTTATGTTACTATAATATAAATTTTCTAGAACATCAAATGAAGTCAATAAACAGCGGCTTAGCGGCCAATATCTCTGCTCAATCTTTGTAAATCTTCAGATTGCCAATAGAAATTAGCGGAAGTTCATAAAAATCAATTTGGACACTAACTAAGGAGCGCGCTTAATTTCCACTTAACTTCGGTGAAGTTTATTTCTATAAATTCCTAAAAGAGTTCTAGACCGTTAAGTTTTACTTACTACGCTCTTATACACCTTCAACGTCCTCTCAGCCGTCTCTCGCCATGAAAATTTTCGCGCCACAGCCTCGCCTTTTTTAATTAGTTCTAATCTTAATTTATCATCCGTTATAACCCTATACAAAGATTCGGCAAATTTGTCCTTATCTTCCGGATTAACAAACAGCGCGCCGTCGCCTCCAACCTCCTGAAGCGAAGCTTTATTAGATGAAACCACCGGGATCCCAGCCGCCATAGCCTCAATAATTGGGATGCCGAAGCCCTCATATAAAGACGGAAAAGCAAAACACCAAGCCAGCTTGTAAATTACCGGCAAATCTTTTTCCTCAATCCAGCCAGGAAAAATAATTTCGCTCTCTAAATTACATTTATCAATAAGCTTGCTTATTCCTGGATCGGTATTGTGAGCACTTCTACTTCCCGCCACAACTAACTTAACATTTTCCATTGAATATTTTTTTTGAAGCGCGCTAAAGGCTTCAATTAAGGCGGGAATGTTCTTTCTTGGCTGTAAAGTTCCCACATAAAGAATAAATTTTTCCGGCAAGTCGTATTTTTTTCTTACTTCTTCCTTTTTTTCTTCGCTAAACTCCCGATTAAATTTTTCGTAATCTACTCCGTTATAAACACTGGTTGTCTTGTCAGGAGAAATTTTATAGAAATTTATGATCTCCTCCCGGGAAAATTTGGAAACCGCAATCACTTTATTAGCTTTTTTGACGCTTCGCGGTATAAAAGCCTTTAAAAAAAATAAATCAGACTTTTTAATATACTGTGGGAAAAAATTAAAAGAAATATCGTGAATGGTGGTGATTAATTTAATATTTTTTGGCATCCAGAAAGGAGTTATGTACTGGGTGTGAAAAACATCCACCGGACTCTTCCGCAAGTGCGCGGATAAAACGTAAAAATTCCACCAAAATTTGCCGGCTGGCATAATCTCAATTCTAAAGTTGTAACCAAGCTCCAACTCCTTTATGCGCGATGATAACTTATCGTCTTCCTTTGGATCTCGATCAATGTAAAGATGATATTCGTTCTCTTTATCAATAGCCGCCAAATTTTTCACCAAATTGAAAAAATAAGCCTCGTCGCCGGTGCGGTTCTTGCCAATAACCCGAATGTCAATGCCGATTTTCATACAACCATTCTACCTCCTTTCAAGTTTTCACACAAATCTAATTTCGACCAATTCCAATTAGTTCTAAAACTATTCCAACTATTCCAGCTATTCCAGCTAGTTCCAAAACTATTTTGTGCTAATCCTAACATATGTTATATTTAGCACAAATAGCAACACAAATTAAGACAGCACCCCTTTGTTAGCGAGTGCCGCCTAGAAACTTTCTTTATTCCCATTTTCTTCGTCAATAAATAACCGCAATTTATTCGCGCAAGAAGAGCGCCGAAGTTTTCCTAACGCCTTCTTTTCAATCTGACGAATCCGCTCCCTGGTTACCCCAAGCTTTCGCCCTATTCCCTCTAGGGTATGCGCGGTTTCATCTCCAATGCCAAATCGCATTCTTAAAATCTTTCCCTCTCGAGGAGTAAGAGTATCAAGCACCTTGTCAATCTGATATACTAAATCAGATCGAATCATAGCCTCCAAGGGAGTAGAAATCTTTTTATCTTCAATAAGATTTCCTAAGGTGTTGCCATCATCTCTAATGGGGCTGTCCAGAGATAATAAGTGGCTGGGAGCTTTCAAAATCTTATGCACTTTTTCTAGAGAAAGTCCAGATCTTTCGGCAAGCTCCTGCGAAGTAGGCTCTCTCCCTAGTTCCTGCGCCAGACTACAAGAGACGCGCTTCAGCATATTGGCGGTATCAACTACGTGAATGGGAAAACGAATAGTGCGAGCCTGATCAATAATTGCCCGAGTAACAGTTTGCCGAATCCACCAAAAGGCATAAGTACCGAATCTAATACCAAGCTTCGGATTAAACCTATCGACAGCCTTCATTAAACCAAGGTTGCCTTCCTGGATTAGATCACCAAAACTAAGCCCGCGACCTAAATATCCCTTGGCAATGCTTACTACTAATCGCAGATTAGCCTGCGTAATTTGATTGGAAATAGCCGTAACTTGCCGAACACAGACAAGCAGTTTTTGAATCTTCCGATCTTTTGGAAAATTTTTTCCCAATCTTCTTAGCCCATCTCTCGCGACTTCGTACAGACGATAATACCCGGGATGCTTTTCCTCGACTAGACTTATAAGTAAATTACGTAATTTATTACGTAATTCATTAAGCTCCCTAGAATTATCTTCTAAAATAGAAGACCAGATTTCCTCTTGACGCCCAACAATCTCCTGCGCGAGCGCGTCCACTTGCTCCGGATTTAGAGTAATATTCCCGCCCATCTGACGAAGATAGAGATTTATGATGCCAGATTCATCATAACACTGAACATATCTAAGCTCTTCGATTGTCACCCCAATCATTTCCTCTTCGCCAATTTCCTTAAGTTCCTCAAGTGTCGGTTCATTCAGAATTCCGAAATAAAGGCCTTCTGCTCCGAGTTCAGGCATCCCAGCACCCCTCTGGGATCCCCCGCCAGTAACGTCGTAAATAGGCTTATAACCAACGACCACTGAAATCACCTCCTCCATAATAAAATATTATAATGTTAAGGTACTCCATAAAAAATAAACAGCGCTCCCCTCGCTTGTACTTGCTTATTTACCACTACTATAGCATGGACCTCGGATATTTCAATGAACTTATCAGCCATAAAAAATTTACATTATTTTTATTGCGGTCGCATAAATAATCGTGCAATCTTATATAACTACGCTTCGCCCTTAACCCGCAAGCATATAACGCTTAACATCCACGCCATTCCAAGCCAAAACAATCCCATTAAAAGCCCCGCGTTGAAGAGATTGGGAATTACCAAAGCTATGATGCCAAGAATTACAAAAATACTCACGGTTTTATCAAGCTCGCCTTCAACCGTCGAACAGTTAAGCCACCCGCTTAACGGGCAAAATTTGCAAAATGGAGAGAGTTTTCGAAATGAAGCCGTAAAGAGATAAATAATAACTGCCGTGAAGACAATCAATCCCAGAATACCGCTTCCGGACCAAACTTGCAGGAAAATATTACTCTCATTAAGCCCAGCGCCGCGCTCATCTGCTCCCAGTCTTTCCGTTACACTGCCATAGCCTATTCCCAAAACGGGATGCTCTTTAATAACTTTGAAAGACTCGCGATAAATTTCGCTTCGGGTTTTGACATTGGGATCTTTTCGGTAAACTTGGGTTACAATTTTGCCTTGCGATTTATATGATTCTATTTCTTCAAGATTAATATGACGGCAGTTATAATTTTCAAGCTTCTCGGCGCTGGTTATAGATTCTGGAATTCTCGAATTTTTTTCGCAAGCGATAGTTATTTTTTGCTCGCTAGTCGCCGCAGACCGAAAACGATCGAGAACGTCAAATTTAGAAAGCTCGCCAAAATGAATTACCCCCAGCGAAACTGCGAATAATAAAGCAATGACTATAAATTGGCCCACAAACTTTTTAGTTTCCCAAGCAATCCCGCTTTTCGTTTTTCTATACAGACTGAAAAAGAGATAAAAAATAATAACCGCCGTCGCTCCCACCCAAGCCGAGCGAGCCAGGGTTAAGATTAAAAGAGTAATAGTTAAAAAAACCAGCGCATATAAAATTACTAACAAACTAAATTTCTCTCCTTTTTCCAAAGGTGGAATTCTATTTAAATAAAAAATCGCAGTCAGCAGCACAGTCAGGGCAAAACACAAAAATATTCCCAGCCAATCAGGCTCGGCAAAAGCCGCGTTGGGACGACCGAACATCACTTCGAAAGACTGGCCGCCAAATTTATCCACCAATACCTGATAAAATCCGTAGCCAACGACCACTATTAAAGATCCCAAGAAAAAGAATCCGGCTTTAATTAAATCTTCTTTAGTCCTTAAAAAAACGCGGATTAAATAATACAAAACGACAAAAGATAATAAAATTAGCGCCTGCCTTAAAGCAAAAGCTTTGTTCGGCGCGTTTACCGACGCCAAAAAACCAAGCGGCGCTAAAGAAAATACCAGCCAGTCCAGCCAAATCGGTTTTAGAATTTTAAAATTAAGTCGTTTGAAAATGTAAAGAATAATTAAAGCTAAAATAATAACAGCGCCCATAAACTGATAAGGTCGAAGTTGAAACGGTAAAAAACCGGAAGCGAGAATAATATTTTCCAGCGGGATTAAGATTATGAAAATAAAAAACGCCCACCGCGGACGATAGAGCGCGGAGAGCAGAGTAATAATCGAAAAGAAAACAAAATCCCCTTTCCCGAGCGGCAATTTGCCTTTATTGGACAAAATTATTAAAGCGAAAGATAAAGCCAGGCCAAAAAGCCAGAGAATGACTAGCTCTCGAGAAAAAATCACCCAAAAACTTCTAAATGCGTTTCTTAATTTCTCGTTCATAATTTTTTCAGCTAAAAAAACTCCAACACATTTCCCGCATCTTTCAGTATACTAGTATACTGAAGTAAAATCTATTCGTTGTTACTTTAAAATTTCCTCAACAAATTCTTTCCAGCTAAACTTTTTCGCCCTTTCTATCCCTTTCTCCGACAGTCTTTTCCTTAAATTATCATTTCGCAAAACTTTTCCCATTACTCTCGCCATTTCCTCTGTATCTTTAGGATTGAAATATAAAACCGCGTGAGAGCCAACCTCGGGAAGAGAAGAATTTTTGGAAACTAAAGTCGGCGCGCCGCAAGCCATCGCTTCCAAAACCGGCAAACCGAAACCCTCGTAAAGCGACGGGAAAACAAATAATTCGCAACGGCGATAAAGCGCCGGCAAATCTTTTTGCTCCACAAACCCCGGGAGAATTACTTTATCTTTAATGCCAAGCTTTTTTATCTCTTTCCCAATATCAGTAAACAACGCGCTGAATTCGGACTTATCTTCGCCGGCCAAAACCAAATTAACATCCTCTATTTGGTTTTTCTTCACTAATTCTCCATAAGCTTCCATTAGACCGGAAATATTCTTCCGAAAATCAAATCCGCCGATATAGAAAATATATTTTCCGGAAATTTTGTATTTCTTCAAAATTCCTTCGTCGCTCTCATCGCTGTAATCCCTAAAAAATTCCTCGCCAACGCTAGGATACGCAACTCTAATTCTTTTCTTAGAGACTTTTAAAAGCTCGTTGATGTCTTTTCTGGAATGTTCGGATACGGTAATAATTTCGTCCGCTTCTTTGATAGCCTTAAAAGTCAGTCTGGAGTAAAATTTCTTCCGTGAATTATCCAAGTATTGCGGGAAAATTTTCCAGATCACATCGTGCACCAGCATTGTATGCCTAGTGTTTTTTAAAACCGTCGGCGACTGGTAGAGCGAAATAAAAAGATCGCATTTATCTTTCCTAGCTTTCTTCGGCAAAAGATATTTCTCCCATAAAATTCTGCGCACCAAATCATCCCGCCTGTATGGCGGCAAAAAAATCACCTTCCTGAAATTCTCCGGCAACTCAAAATCAATATCCTTTTCTAAATACAAAAAGAATTCAAAATCCTTAACTTTGAACTCTGAACTTTGCCTGCCCGCCGAAGTCCTCGGCCTTCGTAGCCGCTTCGATGAAGGAGGCTCGGCGCAGGCGGGAATTTTGAACTCAACTAATTTTATTAACTCTTTAATAAAATTAGTCGTCACTTGCCCGATTCCAGTATCTGGTTTCCGCAAAAATGAAGCATTAATTCCGATTCTCATAATTAAAATTGTATAACAAACATTTGATAAAAACAAATCTCTTTGCTATCCTATTGTCAGCTTTAATTCTTTAATCTCCGCTCATTTACTATGCGACTAATTGTCAACATTCCCGCCTATAATGAGGAAAAAACCATTAGCGATGTAATCCGCAGAATCCCCCGAAATATCGAAGGCTTTGATGAGGTGAAAGTGCAGGTTGTGGACGACGGATCGAAAGACAAAACAGTCGAAGCGGCTAGAAATGCCGGAGCGAATATTGTTGTAAGCCATCCCAGAAATATGGGAGTGGGCGCGGCTTTTCGAACCGCCGTGGAGTCGGCGCTGGAAAATGGAGCCGATGTTTTCGTAAACATTGACGCCGACGGACAATTCCCGGCCGGCGATATTCCCAAATTCACTGAACTTATTGCAAACGGCAAAGCTGATATGGTCGTAGCTTCCCGCTTTGGCATCAAGTCCGCTCAAAATATGCCTTGGATCAAAAGTTTTCTTAACCGCTTGGCCGCCAATATCATTGGAAAATTTCTTAACTACCGAATCGAAGACCTGACTTGCGGCTTTCGGGCTTTGAATCGAGAAACAATGCTGCGGCTTAATCTAGCTTATCGCTTCACCTATACCCAGGAAACTATAATTGACGCCATTTCCAAAAACCTCGTCGTAAAATGGATCCCGGTGGAAGTAACTTATTTCGATGGTCGCCAATCCAAAGTTGTTAAAAACGTTTCCAAGTTTATTTATCAATCCTTTATGATAATTATTCGCACCATCCGCGACGCCCGGCCAATGGTATTTTTTGGAATTCCGGGAATGGCATTTATAACCACAGCTTTAATTATAGGCGTCGTATTTTTAGGATATTATTTTACCAATTTTAAGGTTTCGCCTTTCAGAACCTGGCTAATGCTTGGCGGAGGACTTCTAATTATCGGGGTTCAACTTCTCATATTCGCTCTCGTTGCCGATATGATAAAATCCAACCGCAAGTTAAGCGAGGAGCAGCTATATTTGGCGAAGAAGGAAAAATATAGGAAATAGCCTACGAATTACGAATTCCGTACGGAATATACGAATGAATGCGATGAAGGCGCCTGGATTGTATTTCGCGCAAATCTTGTAAACAAATTAATTCGTATATTCGTAAGAGATTCGTAATTCGTAAAAATACTCATGAAGGTATTGTTCATCTCCCGCGCCCATCCTCCGGTTGTCGGTGGAATAGAAAACCAAAATTACGAACTATCTATTCACCTCCATGAATTTGCCGAAACTAAAACCATAGCCAACCGGCACGGAAAAAAATTTTTGCCTATATTTCTGCCTTACGCGCTAGCGACCGCTCTTTTTTTAGCAAGAAAATGCGATATACTGCTTTTGGGAGACGGAGTTATGGGAATCGTCGGCTATTTCGTAAAATTATTTTATGGTAAAAAGAAAAAAGTTATATGCGTCGTTCACGGGCTAGATCTAACTTACAATTCCGGAATTTACCAAAAGTTGTGGGTGAGAAAATTCATTCCCAAACTTGATAAACTCATCGCCGTGGGAAATGAAACTATTCGGCAAGGAATCGTCCGCAATATTCCCCAAGAAAAATTCACTTTTATTCCAAATGGGGTTGATGTAGATAAGTTTATAGGCAATTATTCACGCAGTAATCTGGAAAAAATTATCGGAGAGAATTTGAACAGTAAAAAAGTTATCCTAACATCGGGAAGACTGGCTAAAAGAAAAGGCGTAGCTTGGTTTGTGGAAAACGTCATGCCAAAATTGCCGGAAAATGTAATTTATGTCATCGCCGGCGACGGAGCAGATAAAGAAAATGTAAAGCAGGCCATTGAAAAAAATAACCTCGGCGGCAGAGTTAAGCTGCTGGGTTATGTAAGCGACAAAGTTAGAAACGTTTTGCTTAACACCTGCGACATTTTCATCCAGCCCAACATTAAAGTTTCCGGAGATATGGAGGGATTCGGAATTTCAGTTATTGAAGCCGCTTCATGCAAGCTTCCGGTCATCGCCGCCAATTTGGAAGGGTTAAAAGACGCTATTAAAGATGGCGAGAATGGATTTTTAGTTGAGACTGAAGACACAGAAGGATACTTGAACAAAATTAACAAGTTATTGGCGGACGATGACTACCGCCGGGAATTCGGCGAGAGAGCCAGAAGATACGCGGTTGAGAATTACAGTTGGAAGAAAATTGTGAGACAGTATGTTAAGGTGATGAAAGGAATTTTAAGTGAAACATAAAGCTGTGAAGACTGAAAACATTGCTTTAAAATTCCCAATTTCTAATTAACCTAATTGACCTAAAAAAATTCTAATGACTAATTGACCAGCGAATGAATTGTTGTTTGGGATTTAATTAGGTCAATTAGAAATTAGAGTAATTAGAAATTTAGTTTTCATGTTCCTAGATCTTCTAAAAACTCTCTTGACTCTCCCATTCCTCCTCATCCTTCCAGGATTCTTTTTAAACTTGGCTGTTTTTGGAGAATCAAACGAAAGGGTTTCTTTTTTTGAAAAAGCGGTTTTTGTTATCCCTTTCAGCATTATATCCATTGATCTGATCGCTCTACTGTTAAATAAAATAAACATTCCGATTTCAGGCGTCAACT
This sequence comes from uncultured Bdellovibrionales bacterium, assembly GCA_964543275.1. Lineage (GTDB taxonomy): Bacteria > Patescibacteriota > Minisyncoccia > Moranbacterales > UBA11712 > CAZIWW01. The sequence continues at coordinate 15,286 of CAZIWW010000002.1, forward strand.
TAATCGGCGCCACTATCATCTTTTGTCTTCTTTGTTTTGCCTTTTATCAGATCCGCTTCAAGAAAAAAGAAGCTGAACCTTCCGCAAAAAGTTCAGCCTCCAATGAAATTACTTCCGAATCGGAAAATTTATTTAATTTCTCCACATGGCAGACGATTTTCATTCTTCTCTCTATAGTCCTGGCCATTTTTATTCGAGTCGCTTACTTAACCGACACCATCGTTCCGGCTTCAACCGACTTGGGACATCATATGTATTGGGTAAAAACAATTATCGATAGCGGGAAGCTTCCGGCTTACAATATGCCGGACTTTATAGTCGGAGAGCACATCATTTTCGCCGCGGCAAACTTAATCAGCGGCGTAAACGTAACAACGGCCTTGCCTGTTTTGATCTTGCTTATAGCTAATGTGACTGGCATATTCGTAGCCGCCATCCTAGTTGCTCGGCTTTTCAAAAACACGAACACAACCGCTGTATCCTTTTTTGTGCTGGGAACTCTTTACGCCATCGCCGCGCCGCAGGGAAAATATGTCAGCGGCGGCGTCATCGGCAACATTCTGGGAAATATGTTTCTTCCGCTAGCGCTTTATTTCGCTTTTCGCGCCTTGAAAGAAAAAAGCGGCTCGCACTTAGGTCTTTTTATTTTCTCCGCAACCGGACTGCTTTACACCCATCACCTTACTTCTTTCGTTCTAATTTTCATTTCAGCCGCCGTCTTATTAATCTACTTTTCAGTAAACATAAAACGTCTTCCGAAAATTATTTCCAGCTGGCTTAAAATCCTTTTTAAACCGTTTCCCGTGCTGGTTTTGATTTTGTCAATCTTATTCCTCGCTTTTGCGTACACTCCTTCATATTTTAACTCGGCGGCTGTCGATCAAGCTACCGGCGCGCCTTCCAAGATAACCCGCGTAGGTTTAAGTCTAAAACAAATTGAACTAAATGTTGGAAGCGCCAGACTGATCTTAGGCATACTAGGCATTCTTTTGCTTTTGCTCACCTTTAAGCCTAAAAAGCTCGAATACAGTTTTGTGATTGGCTGGACTCTCATTCTATTCATTATGACATACAGACCCGGCTGGCTTTACATTGACATCCCGAGTAATCGCGTAAGTAACTATTTATTTCTGCCGCTTTCCATAGCCGCAGCCTATTGCCTCGCTCAATACTTTCATTTTTTCAGAAAAGGCGCCACTCAATTCTTTGCCGCTGTTTTGCTTTATACTTTCTTATTTTTTACAATCACTTCCGGCCTTTCCGACAGCGCCGAAGCCTTCAAAATTAAAAATCAATTTCAGGAGGCTGTGCAAACCTTTCACTCCGGCGAGTATTTGGCTAAAACTACCAACGCATCCAAAGATATTATCTTGAAAGATCACATAAACATTTACGGAGATTCTTGGTATAAGTTATTCTTTATGAAAGATTACAAATACCCGTTAAGCCGAGGCAAACTCACTCGCTATTCAGACCCAACCAAGCCGCGCGAAACCTGCACCCGGGATATGATCGGCAAGCCTCAAAGCGAAACCGGAAGAGCTTGCTTCGCTAAAACAGGAGTTAATTATGTAGCATTAAACGCTCAATTAGAAGGAATGACTTTCGAAACCTATCCAGAGTTTTCCAAAGTTTACGCCTCGAATTATATTTCTATTTTTAAGAGAAATTGAAAAACCTAACATCGGATAAGGAGTCTAGGGTTTGACCTTGAGAAATTGGCGGCATTAGCCGCCAAGGTAAAGATTGAGCCAAAAAATATGTCCTCCAAAATAATAATCATTGCAACCATTGCGTTAGTTCTACTTGGAACATCTCTCCTTTTTATAATCGAGTCTTTTAATCACGATTACGATTACCGCAAAAACTGGAGCGTGGTTTACTTTAATGACCCTAACTACGAATCCATCAGAGGCCAAGACGACCCTTGGAAACTCAAATTCACCATTGAAAATCATCAAGGGGAAAAAGCGGAATACAGCTATAAAGTTTTCGTGAACGACGAACAAGTTACCGACGGCAAAGCTGAAATTAAAAAAGGCGAGAAAAAAATAATCTCGCCGCGCGTAAATTTTAAAGATGTTTTATCAGCCTTTGAAAAAAACGATCAGCCAATTAAAATTACCATAGAAGTTGATACTGAAGATCGAGAGTATGAGATATATAAATATATAAGCCTGGTCGCTAAACAATAAATTTCTATTATAAATTTCGCGAAGCTAGTTTCCGATTTCTAAAATCTGCAGAAATTCATAGAAATTCGTGAAAACTAATAGTATTAAAATGAAAGTTCTCCTCGTCACCCGCCCAATTTGCCCTCCTTGGGATGAAGCTTCTAAAAATTTTGCTTACGACCTAGCTTGCAACATTAAGGACGCTGAAATCCACCTGCTTACTTATGAAAAATTAAGCGATTTGCCCACTAATATAATTCAAGAAGATATCTATTCCGAAGCTGGCCTTAATCTTAATCAGAAATACAGGCTGTATAAATTCTTAAAGAAAGCCGACGGCTTTGATATTATTCATTCGTTATTTACTCCAACCAAACTTAATTCGTTTCTTTTAAAAAGAGCCCTGCGAAATAAGCCCGCCAAAATTATCCAAACCGCGGCTACTCTGCGGGAAGATTTATACAGCAAGAATGATTTTAAAAAAATGCTTTTTGGAGAACTGATAATTACTTATTCCGATTACGCCAAAGAAAAATTAGAAAAGATGGGATTTAATAACATTAAAAGAATTTATCCGGGGATTGATACTCTAAAATATTCTCCAGCTCCGAAAAATTTTGAACTGGCTAAACGTTTCAACATTGACAACGGCGATTTCGTCATCAACTTCCCGGGAGAATATACCCGACTGGGAGCCATTGACGACGTGATTGAAACCTTTGCTAATTTAATCAGCGAAAGAAAAAACCTAAAATTACTGCTGGCGTGCCGGGTTAAAAATGAGAAAGACCTGCAAAAGAAAAAAGAAATCGTAGGAAGGCTAAAAGAAAAAAATATTTTAGGCAGAGCCGCTTTCGCCGATGATCGGAATTATAAAATGGAAGATATTTACAATCTCTCCGAAATAATAATTTTTCCCGCGCGCGACATGCGCGGCAAGTTTGACATCCCCTTGGCTATCATTGAAGCGATGGCTTGCCGCAAACCGGTCATCGCGAGTAATATTAAAAGGTTGAAATGCTTTCTTAATAACACTAATAGTATTTTAATCAATACCGGCGACCGCGGAGCGCTTAAGGAAAAAATTTTATACTTGCATAGTAACCATGAAGCAAGAAAAAATCTCGGCGAAAAAGGAATGCAGTTCGCAATAGAAAATTTTGACATAAGGAAAATAGCAAAAGAATATAAAGAAGTTTACAGAAACTTAACCAGCTCTTCTCCTTTTATTAGAGAAGAAAAGATAAACAAATAAATTTATGACCAACTACAATCTAAAATCTCTATCCCCGCACAAAAAAATTATCGAACCAATCGACAATATGAAAGTCCCGGTAATTCTCCATATTGACAACGAACTGATGCCTAACGATGATACTATCAACGAACTCATTAACATCGCCAGCGACCCCAATGTCTTTCATCATATTGCCGTCCTCTCCGACGTACATTCTAAGAAAGGCAGAAAAAATCCGACCGGAACCGCCGTGGCCACCAAAAGATACATTCTGCCGCAGACTACCGACACCGCTCCCAACTGCGGAATGAGGCTTATTAAAACTCCCTTTGGCGAAAACGATCTTTCAGAAAATCAAATTGACCGGCTTTTTGAAGAACTGGTCAAAACGATCCCGACCGTAACCTATATCGGAACCAAAATACCCTATCAAGTGGTAATGGATGTTTGTCGCCGCGGCTCGCAGGCCGTGATCGATCATTTTAAAATGAATACCAACGAAGCGGAAAATACTTTTAATCGCGGCAACTTTTTTGACCAGATTCCAAGTGAAAAAGAAATTTTAAGTTCCATCCCAAAAGTTTTTTTGCGCATCGCCCAACTGCGGATGGGAATTCTCGGCGCGGCCGGCAACCATTTTCTGGATTTAATGAAAGCCACCGATATCGTTGACGAAGACGCCGCCCAAAAGCTTGGCATTAAAAAGGGGCAATATCTTTTTCTGATGCATACCGGTTCGGGAATGCTTGGGCAATACGCTTCTTATTTTTACACACCCAAAGTCAAAGAACACCGCAGTCAGAAAATCGTGTTGGAGATGGGACGGCGCGCTTTTCTAAAGAGGAATAATCCCGCACACGAGCAATTGCGGCGCGAAATTCCTCTCTGGAAAAACAAGCGGGAGTTTTACCCCATTGACAGCCAAAGCGAGCTAGGACGGATGTTTCTTACCGCCCACAACGCCAGTGCCAATCACGGATCCGCCAACCGAGCTGTTCTAACTCATAATCTCCGCAAAGCTATTAAAAAAGTCTGGCAGAAAGATCTGGAACTGCCTCTGGTTTATGATATGCCGCATGTCTACATCCGGGAGGAGGAACACTACGGCGAAAAAGTTTTTGTCCACCGCAACGGCACCACCCGCGCCTTTGGCCCGGCCCGCATGAAATCAATCCCAGAGCTCGGCTCTGGGACATTTGCAGAAACTGGAGAGCCCATTTTCGTTCCCTCTTCGATGAGCACACCATGCTACCTCGGCGTCGGCACCGACGAAAATGAATCAACATTCTTCTCCGCCAGTCACGGCACCGGAAAATCCAAAACATCCCGCGGCGAAACCCCTCAAAATCGAGACGAGTTAGTCAAGAAGATGAAAAAAAACAAAGTTAAATTATTTAACGCCCAATCCCGTCAAATCATCGAGCAAGACAGCTCGCAGTATAAAGATGTGGAAAAGGTAATTGAAGGAATGGTGGAAAACAAAATTATCAAAGTAGTGGCTAAGATGCAGCCTGTAGCGGTGCTGATGGCATAATTTTACGAAATACGAAATTTCCGAACTACGAAAAAAAAGAAAACAAAAAAAAGCACTTAATATACGCCGAGAATGTTATCAAATAATAGGAATATCATTTAAAGTCTTTAAGAGACTAGGTTTTGGACATAAGAAAATTTTCTACCAAAAAGCTTTAGCTAAATAATTTAAAGATAATAAGATTAATTTCAGATAGCAGTTGCGATGTAAAGTGAGATATGGAAACAAAGATTTGGGAATTTATGCGCTGGATTTTCTGGTTTTTGGAAAAATTATTTTAGAATTAAAACAAAAGAGTTTCATTTCTGCCAAGAATATTGATCAGCTTTATAAATACCTTAGAGCTACTAACCTAAAACTCGGCTTAATAATTACATTTACCAGAGATGGTATAGAATACAAAAGAGTTGTAAATCTTAGATAGTCTTTCCCGCTAATTTCGTATTTTCGCCAAATTCGTATTTCGTAAAACAATGGAGATTATTACTCTCTCCGGCCTTGACGGCTCGGGTAAATCAACACAAATAGAACTCCTTAAAGAATTCCTCAAAAGACAGGGAAAAAGTTTTTACTATTTCCACGCCGTCTCTTTTTCAGTCGCTCAAAGACTCAACCTTAGCGATTTGCTAAGATTGAGTCTTAACGAGAAACCAGCCAAAGGAGTTATTAAGGCAAACTGGCTGCAAATCCAGCTTCGCAAGCTTGCTCTGTTAATTGACATACTAAGATTCAAGCGCTTAACGAAGAAACTTAAAGTTGATTACATCATCAGCGATCGGTATTTTTACGACAGCGTGGTAAATATAAATTATTTATCAAATAAGAATAAGAAGCTATTTGCAGAAAGATTTATCCCAAAACCGGATTTTGCGTTTTTTATTAGAATAAATCCAGAAATTATTATGCAACGCGAGCGAAAACCGGATCAGGGATTAGAGTACCTGATAGCTAAGGAAAAAATATACAAAAATAGAACCAAAGATTGGAAAATGATTGTAGTGAACGGAGAAAATGATAAGAAAGATGTAGGCGAGGAAATTATATTTAAGTTCAAGTCCAAAATGTCAAATCCGCGTATTAAATCCTAAAACCTTTGAAAGCTCCTGCATTTTAGCCGTAGTTTTAAGTTTTGACATTTGATTTTTGAGATAAATAATTTATGTCTCGCTTTCTCGTAAAATCATTTTTCTGGCTGACCGCCAGCGAAATAATTTACAATCTTACAGCTTACGTAATCCATGGCGGAATGGGGCGAATTTTGGGTCCGGCGGAATACGGAAGATACGCCATCGTGATAACGCTTACCACTATGATCGTTGTCCTCATCGGTCGAAGCGTCCCAACCGCTATGTCAAAATACTTAAGCGAGATCTCTAAAACCAGTGCCGGACTCATTCCAATAATAAAAAAACAGACCGCTGTCATTCAAACAATCTTAATTGGCGGCGTTACCTTAATCTTCTTTCTGTTAGCCCCGGTAATTTCCCGCCTTCTCGGCGATCTAACTCTTGTCCCGCTCTTTCGGTTGTCAACGCTGATTATTCCCGCTTTTGCTTTGTCCTCATTTTATTTTTATTACTTTACCGGACTTCACCGATTCAATACGCAGGCGTTTCTCAAAACCATCCGCTCCGCCGCCCGCCTTGTTTTTATTTTAGGATTGGCTTGGTATTTTAAATCGCGCGGCTTCGCCCTGGAAGGCGCAATTCTCGGCTATGTCCTAGCCCCGCTCTCGGTATTCTTTGCCGCAATTTTACTCGACCCGCATAGAAAACGGAAATCCGAAGGTCAATTTGATTGGAGACAGCTAATTTACTACGCTTGGCCAGTTACTCTCTTTCTAATCGCTTACGAATTTCTGATAACCATTGACCTTTATCTAGTCAAAGGAATTTTGCGCGACGATTACTTAACAGGAATTTACAATGCCGCCATCACCGTCGGCCGCATTCCGTATTATTTATTCTACGCCCTCACTATCATTCTCCTTCCCACCGTTTCCAAAACTACATCCAGCAATGACCATAACGAAACCGAAAAAATCATCAGCCAGTCTCTGCGCTTAATGATAATGTTTCTAATGCCGACTTGTATCTTGATGTCATTTTTTTCCGAACCAATAATTAAAATTTTCTTTACTTCCAAATTCGTTGACGCCGCTTTGCCGATGTCTATTTTCGTCTTCGGTATTGGCTTTCTGACCGTCTTTTATGTTTTAACTTTTATTCTCAACGGCGCCGGCAAAGTCAAAGTTCCGATGATTATTTCTTTCTTTGGGCTTGCTATCAACGTTATCCTCACCTACTTCCTCATAAAAAAATACGCCCTATTAGGCGCCGTGATTGGAACTTCAATTACCTCATTCGTGATAATGGTTATAATTCTCGTTTACGCTTATCGACACTTCGGCTACCTATTTAAGTTAAAGAGTTTTATTAAAATAATCTTAGCTTCCCTTGGAATGCTCGCCGCAGCATTCTTACTGCCCCGGGAGAATTATACTTTCATTATTTGGTCGGTTATTTTGATAGGATTCTACCTTCTGATTTTATTTCTCCTTCGCGAATTCGGACCTAGCGAGTTGGCTCTAATAAAACAACTATCTTCTAGGAAGAAAAAGTAAAAAAAGTCTGTGATATTGGCCGGCATGAGAGCGATCGCTTGCGAATTTTAATCACATTATTTCTCTGCCAACAGCACCACATTCCGCATCAGCATCGCTACCGTCATCGGACCGACGCCGCCTGGGACGGGAGTAATATAAGAAGCTTTTTTGCTAACGGATTTGAAGTCAACATCGCCGCATATTTTGCCGCCCTCGCGGCTAATCCCCACATCAATTACCACCGCTCCTTTTTTAACCATATTACCTTTAATTAAATTTTTCTTTCCCACCGCCGATACCAAAATATCGGCGTTTTTTGTAAATCTGCCAAGATTTCTGGTCTTGTTATGGCACACCGTCACCGTCGCGTCTCTACTCGCGAGCGTTTGCGCGATCGGCTTGCCAGCCAGATTTGAATACCCTACCACCACAGCGCATTTTCCGGCCACAGAAATATTATACTCGTCTAAAATTTTATCAACTCCCCAAGCCGTTGCCGGCACACAGCTAGCATCTTTAATGCCGTTCTGAATAAATTTTCCAAAATTTAAGGGATGAACGCAATCCGCATCTTTCTTACAATCAATGCTTTCAAGTATTTTTCGGCTGTCAATTTTTTTCGGCAACGGAAGTTGAACCAGAATCCCGTCAACTTCCTTGTCCTGATTAAGCCTTCCAATTTCCCGCAATAATTTATTTTGAGAAACATTTTTGGAAAGTTTAATCTCCCGCGAATTTATCCCCGCTTCCCAGCAAGCCACTTTTTTACTTCTTACATAAACAACCGACGCCGGATCGCGACCAACTAAAACTATAGCCAAAACCGGCTTCTTTCCCATTCGAGAAACCCGCTTTTTTATATCTTGTTTAATTTTTTCAGCTAATTTTTTACCGTCGAGGATTTTCATAGCTGGAGCAAATTATAATTTTCATATAAACAGTTTTAAGCTTTGAGCGCAGTTTTGACATTTGAGCTTTGAGTTTTGAGCTTTCATCTTTCATCTCACATCCCATTATACAGCGGAAACTCCTCACACAACTCCCTTATCACTTTTGCCGATTTTTTAATATTTCTCTTGCTTTCCAGTATATCCGCAATGGCGTTCCCTAGAATTTCCATTTCCTGCTCCTTCATTCCGCGGATGGTCACGCACGGCGTTCCAAGGCGAATGCCGCTTGGGTTATAAGGCGGGTTGGGGTCATGCGGAATGGCATTCTTGTTTAGAGAAATTCCAATTTTTTCCAGCCGCTCTTCGGCTTCTTTGCCGGTTATTTTAAACGGCGTAACATCCATCAAGATTAAATGATTATCCGTTCCGCCGGTCATCAGCCGCAGACCGCGGGCGTTAAAAATTTCGGCTAACTTTTGACAGTTTTTTACTACCTGCTTAGCCCATTTTTTAAACTCTTTAGTACCGGCTTCCTTGAGAGCCACAGCTATACCAGCAATGGTATGCATATGCGGGCCGCCCTGCATTCCCGGAAAAATGGAGCGGTCAATTAAAGTCGGCAAATCTTTTTTAGCCGGATTTTTAATGGGCTTCAGAAAGTTAGACGGATTGCCGTCGCACATAATCATTCCCGCCCTAGGCCCGCGAAGAGTTTTATGGGTAGTAGTTGTGATAATATCAGCGATTCCGGCAGGACTGGGATGAACTCCCGCCGCGACAAGACCGGCAATGTGAGCGATGTCGGCCATTAAGTAGGCTCCAACCTTTTTGGCGATTTTGGAAAATTTCACAAAATCAATCACGCGCGGATAGGCAGTAGCGCCGCAGATAATTATTTTAGGTTTGTGTTTTTTAGCCAATGTTTCCACTTCATTGAAGTCTATAAAGCCATTTTTGTCGGTAGTGTAAGAAATAGATTTAAAATATTTAGCGGTCACATTAACTTTCCAACCGTGAGTCAGGTGCCCGCCGAAACGCAAATCCATGCCCATAATCGCGTCTCCCGGCGCGCAAACAGCGTTGAGAGCCGCAAAATTGGCCGGAGAGCCGCTGTAAGGCTGAACGTTAACATGATCCACTCTGAACAATTTCTTAGCTCGTTTAATGGCGATTTGCTCCACAATATCGGTATATTTCTGACCAGCGTAATAGCGCTTTTTGGGATAGCCCTCGGAATACTTATTATTTAGTATCGATCCTATGGCTTCCAAAACCGCCCTCGAAGCGTAAGACTCTGAAGGAATCATTTCCAGCCCGTTTTGCTGACGATCTAATTCTCCCGAAACAGCTCTGTAAATCTCCGGGTCCTCCTCCTTTAAATGTTCGTAAACTTGCTCGCGTTGCTTTTTCATAGAGATCGCTTTAAAAAATTATTTATTCTCTTGTGCCCTGTAGTGGGTAGCGCATATCGCGTCCCCTACGCCATTTGATAAATCACTCCAACCCCAATCTGTATAACTTTACCGTATCCGATTTTTTATCGGAATAAACCTCGCTTCCATCAGCGGCGCGGACCCCGAAAGTGATTTCATTTTCGCCCGGCGCAACATCATTTAAGTCAACCAAAATTTTCTGACGCTTGTCAATCTGGGTTAGGTATTTATCATACACCTCTCGATTATTAAAGAAAACTTTGAGGCCTAAGGGTTTTTTAACTTTGACATTGAAAGTAAATTTAGCGCTCTTCGCATTTTGTGACATATTAACCAGCTTTACTCCCGCCCCGTTCTCGGCCCAGCGCTGAAGACCGCTCTTGGACTTGCTCCTGCCTATCCAATGCTCATTAGTAAAATCCATTGCCAAAAACAAACCTTGAGGCATAAAATTTTTATCCACCTGGCAGGCATACAAAAATTCATCCTCATACTCATCCGAACATTTTATAACGTTTTTGACATAGGCCCTGGCCGCATAAAACATATTGGGCTTGTCCTCTTTCTTGGGATCTCCTTTAAGACCCTCCTTATCTAAAATCACATAGCGAATGTTATAGTAATTTAGAATTTCATTAGAAATAGAATAATAAGCGTCTTTCATCATATCTGTGTCATTCTGCTTCTCCTTGCCTTTAGGGATATCATAAAGCAAAGCCCGAATGATGGGCGTGCCTCTATGGAAAGAATATTTGCCTTCCTCAACCCGAGCAAAGTTATAATTGTTGATGGTGCGCTTGCGGTGGATGCTTCTCCAAACTAAATCCCGCGAAGCAAAATCGTAGTCAGTGTTGCCCGGAACCTCCAAGACATTATACTCTCCTTTGTCCTGACCTAGTTTTTCGTAAAAAGATGAATGCGCCAAAACATTAACTTTGAGCGGGATTGCCAAAAACTCAACAGCTATAATAACTCCAAACAGCACATACACAAATTTTGCAGCCAAAATTCGAAAACCTCTTTTAGGGAGCTGAAACGTCACATCTTCTTTATTCCTGTCTTTGTTAGACTTAGATCCATTGCCGGCCACAAGCCCGCCTATAAACCGAAGCCCAAACGCCGCCAGAACCGAAAAAGCCAGCATGGCCCAAACGAAATATCTTCCCACCGTCCTGATATTTTCATAGAAAGGAAGATGCTTGTAGATCCACATATAAGGCATTATCACCGGCGGATCGAGCACTCCTTTATAGTGAAGATATGGTCCAAGCGACAACGTATAGAATCCCAGCCCGACCAAAATCCAGAAAATAACTACTTTTTTCTCTTTTATCCTCCTCCAGCCGATAATAGACCCAATTAACGCCGCGAGAGACAAAAACAGCACTGAATAGCCAGCATAAATAGAGAAATTACTCTTGGTCTTTCTTTCAAATTGTTCCCGCAGGCCAAAAAATGTGTCTGGCCAGAGAGAATGAAACCGAGGCGGAATTAAAACACTTAAAGAATCATTGGAGTATTTTACTGCCGACTCGAGTCCGGGGTCAAGAAAATTTTCTTCCGAAGTGGCTACTTTAATGAGCGATTGGAACATTACAGAAAACACAACGGTAAACACAACCACGCTTATCATAAAATAGAGCCAGAATTTGGGACGAATAAAAACTTTGGGCTGGGTAAAAATCTTGTAAACCGCAAAAAGCAAAACAAAAATCAAGGTAAAAGCCAGAAGCTGATGCTCGGTAAATCCTATTAAACCAAGAAACAGACCCGCTAAAACAAAATTCTTAAATTTTAGATCTTCGAAAAATTTAAACAAGCACAGAGCAAAAAACGGCAGCCATTCCTGATGCATAGTTCCTACATTAGTGCTCATAGCGTTATGCATATGAAAGGGCGAAAAAGCGAAAATTATTCCAGCTAAGAGAGCCGGCCAAACAGCAAGAAAAGTTTTGTCCTCGCCGAAAGACCTTCGCAAAAAATACCTAGCCAAAAGAAAAGCGCCCAGTCCCGACATTACAAAAGAAAAAAAGAAGAGCAAGTTGTAAGCCGCCACTCTTCCCGTAATAAGTTGCAAGTAAGCATAGATGGTAATTATTCCAAATTGTGAACTTTTTATTAGATTGAAAGTTCCTTTGAAGAACCCTTCATCAGCTAAAAAATTAGCCTGATTGCCCGCCGCTCCGATCACCTGCATCGTATCTGCTCCCCAGCTGGGAACCGCGGATGTGAAATTAATCACCACCGGCCAGGTTAAGACCGCTGCCAGGATAGCATAAAACAGAATTACGTAAAAAATTGTGTAATATTTTTTTAGGTTTTTGGGTTTGACATTTAGCATAACCGATTATGGAAAGCGCTGAATAATATTATTTTGTCATGCTGAATTTATTTCAGCATCTCTCATAAATAAGCTGTTTCAAAACCCACGAGATCCTAAAACAAGTTCAGGATGACAATTTTTTAGTGGTTTCGTTATTCACGCTCTATATTATAACACATCCTAAATTTCATTGGATACCGGAAATTGGATATTAGACATTACTAGCCAGCTTGCTTCTCAAATACTCGTAATACCCACTATCGCGACTATTCTTATTCGTATAATCTTTCAAAGATTTTTCATACGCTTTCTCGCCCATCCGCTTTCTTAAACCATCATCAGCTACTAGCCTCTCCAGCTTTTCTTTCCATTCGGAAATATCAGTTGCCGTAAACCCATCCACGCCGTCCGAAACAGCTTCCCGAAAAGTCCGCGTGGCCGAAGCCACTGTAGGCACTTTTAAAATTCCGGCCTCAAAAAATTTGAGCTCGCTCTTGGACTCGCAGAAAGGATTGCCTACTTCCAACGGCACGATGCTTATATCCACCATAGAAATATTCTCAAAATGTTTGTCGCGCGGGACATAAGACACTCGCTCAATGCGATCTTGAAACTTATCAAACTCGCTACTTATATCCAATGGCCCCGCCAAAAAAAGCTTCGTTTGCGGATACTTTTCCAAAATGTAAATTAACGCGTCTTCCGCAACCGCAAAATCCTTATTGTGACTGATAGTCCCGCTAAAATAGCCAATCACCGCATTACTTTTCCTCCCCGCGTTTGATGGGAGGTGTCCAGAGATACTTTGTGTCGGGAAACGAAGAGATGCCTTCTTTATTTTCTCTACCGCCATCAAATCGCGATTAGAAAGTTTGTTGGCTGAAATAAAAACTTTTTTACCGTAAGCTCGCAGCTTTTCCGCCAAAAAAGATGTAGTAGTCGTGCAAGCCTTCACATAAGGATCTCGAAGTATTTCTCCGCCTACGCCGTTTTCATACAGCTTCCTTTCAAGCGGATTCATCTGTTTATGATAGTCCATATACTTGAGATATTTTGGGTCGTAAACTAAATCATCAGTTTCAAAAATAATTTCTTTGTCTTGTTTTTTTATTCTCTCGATCAATTTTCGCACTGACGAAGTGAAAAGAACCCGGTGGAAAATAAAAATCTTAAATTTGTCCGCGTATCTGACAAGAAGCGGATTATCTTGAACAGTTATAGAACATTTAAATCCATGCAGACTTAACTCCTCCGCCTGATGGTGAGCCCGGTAGAGCGCGCTGTCCCCCACCCCGCCGGTGATAAACAAAATATCCCCCGAGCCAACTCTCCCAAACATGGCAAAAAAAGCCGAGCCAACCCGCTTCCCGCCTCTTATTAAGCCGTCTCGTTTAATTGTGTTAACAGCTTTGCCTGCTTTTATTAAAAGTAATTTCATGCTCTATTCTTTTCTTAAGTATTCACTCGCTTTTAAAACCAGAACACAACTCGGTCCGTGAGTGATTTTACTCCTCCATCGCCATTTTTACTATTTCTCTAAGTCTTAATTTTTATTAACTTCATCAAGCCTATTCCTTTTCTTCCGGATTCGTTTTTCCAAGCTTTAATCCCCTTGCCATAAACATCCTTAATAAATCGCTCACACAATGTCTTTCCGTTTACAGTATACTGTAATACTGTAAACGAATATCGGCTATTTTAACAACGAATTGAAAATTCTAAACAATCTTTCCGCTTCCTCCTCCTCGCTAAAACCTTTAGAATTGTAATTCACAGAACATTTTTTCCAACTAGCTAAGATGTTTTTTAAATCGCCAATCGTTCTTAAATAAAATCCCTTTTCTCCCAACCTCGCCCTATTAAATTTATTTTCAAAACAAATTATCGGCAGATCAGCGGCTATATAGTTCGCTAATTTCCCGCTTGATTCGGCGCTTCCTTGCTTGGGGTCAATGGCCGCGTCGGCCACGGCAAGAAAATGCGGCAGAGAGAAATAACTCACTTTTCCCATTAAAATTATTTTATCCTCCAAGGAATTTTGCTTGATATAGTCTTGATATTTTTCTTCGTCGTCCCCGTATCCGCCCAAAGCCAGCTTCCATTCTAGATTACCTTTTATAACCTCGGAAAAAGCTTTTAATAATTCTTTTACGCCTTTACTGCCGCTCAACCCGCCAATGTAGATAAGCAGTTTTTTATTCCGCTTCCAGCTTCTAAGCTGGCTAATTCTGCTATGATCTTTAGCAGACAACGCCGGCGGATTTTTAAATAAATCCAAGTCAATTCCGTCCCTGACAACACTTATGCTTTCTTTCTTTTTGTAAGCCACCTTGATTTTCTCCAGCGCGTTTTCACTGCTCAAGATTACCCAATCAGCCCAATTAATTACCATTCTGGAAAACAAGCTAAAAAATCGCCGGGCAAAAACATTTTTTTTGCTGTAGCTTTTAAACTCCTCTTGCAGATCGCCCTGCAAATCAAAAACGATCGGAATTTTTTTGAAAGCCAGCTTTTTCGCCAAGTATCCGATCCCCAAACCTTCGTATAAATGAGCGTGGATTATGTCAGGCTTGAATTTTTTAATCTCCCGCCGGCATAAAAAAATAAGTTTGATATCCAGCCAAACTTTTCCCCAAGAAAAACCGGGAGTTGTTTTTTTATACCAGCTCGCTTTGCCGATCCTTGCAATGTCCAGACCTGGAATATCCCGTCCGATATGATAAGCGCAAATTCTCACCTCGGCTCCAAGCTTTTGCAAATACTTCGCTTCGCTGTAAATACGAATATGGCAGCCCCGGTCGGAAAAAAACGGCGTGGCGGCAATGGTTAAGATCTTCATAAACAATGATCAGCGAACAGCGAACAACGACCAATGATCAATAATAAACAAAGGCTTTTATTGTTCACTGCTCGCTAATTCTTGTTTATTGCTTATTGATTATTCTTTAAAAGTTAATCCAAATCCAACATACGTTACTGCGGAATCGTCATCCGCGTCGTACCACTTTTTCAAAACTTGCTTCAATTCCTTGAGACTACTTATGCCAGTTTGTCGAGCCTCTTCTTCTGTTAACTCCTTTACCTTTTTCACATCAACTCTCTTAATCGTAGCTCGACCAATTCTTTCATCAGCTTTTCCTTCAAATAAATTAGGTTTGTCTGAAAGATACACAAGCACTTCTTGTCATAATTTAAAGTATTGTTCACCATCCAGAACCGTCGCTTTTTTCGTTCCGTTAAAAAGAGGTTCTTTATATACTCCAGAAAAATGAAAAGCTAGCATCGCCATAAATCTTTTCCAAAATTATTGATCACTGATCCTTGATTATTGTTCATTGACGCTCTTTATCCTATAATTCATCTTCCCTTGCGACTTATAGTAGTTTTTTACAGCAATATCCGCCAGAAGTCCAAAGACAAAAAGCTGGATGCCCATCAAAACCAAAAACACGGCAATTAGTGGCCAGATTTTATTAGCCAAAGGAAAAGAATAGAAAACCCTGGCGATCCCCAAGCCCAGCCCCAGCGCAAAGCCAAGAAAAAACACCACCAACCCTCCCGCGCCAAAAAGATGCAAAGGGCGATTGGCGTATTTTTTCCAGAACCAAACGCTTATCATATCCACAAAACCTTTGATGGCCCTTTTCCAGTTATACTTTGACAAGCCATACCGGCGCGGATAATGGCTGACCTCGACTTCACCGATCCGAAATCCCTGAACTTTGAGTAAAGCCGGAATGAAACGATGCATCTCTCCAAAAAGATCAAGATCTTCAAAACATTCCCGCTTATACGCTTTAAGACTGCAACCGGAGTCGTGAACATCATCGTCAATTAGAATCTTGCGCAACACATTAGCGCCTCGAGAGAAAACTTTTTTTGAAAAACTGTCCTGACGCCTGACCCTCCACCCGGAAACAACATCGTAGCCCTCCTGCATTTTGTCCAAAAGCAACTTTATATCCGCCGGATCGTTCTGTAAATCACCATCCATAGTAATAATGATTTCTCCCCGGGAATTTTTAATTCCGGCGTCAAAAGCCGCCGTCTGGCCAAAATTCTTTCTAAAAGTTATCAGCTTCAATGGAGATAATTTCCTGCATATTTCATTGGTTTTATCCATGCTTCCATCATCCACAAAAACAATTTCAATGCTCTTGCTCAAATTTCGGCAGGCTCCGACTATTCTTCGGTGCAGCTCTTCTATATTTCCCTCTTCATTCAGAAGCGGCACCACGATCGATAAATACGGTTTTTCACTGGAATTTTCCATAGCTTTATGGTAGCCTAAATTTAAGCTTATGGCAATAAACTTTGGACGAGATTTATGATTTATAATTTACGATTTGCGAAGATATTCCTTGATTTAGTCTTATTTTTTTTATTTTTCGGCTGGGTAATTTTACTCTTCGCCGCCATCGGAAAATTCTCCAGCGGAACTGTCGCTGTTTCAATCGCCGTCGGCGCAATCGCGGCTATCATTTCAAGTAAAAATGTCAGCAGTATTAAATTATTAGACAGTAAATTTTGGCTGCCCGTAATTTTAATTTCACTAATAGCAAGCTTTGTCACTTGCTACTTCGCCTCCCCCACTATCTTTGGCGGACGGGACCAGGGATCTATTGCCACCGCGGCTATTTATCTTAATAAAAACCACCAACTTAAATTTTCGACGCCGCTTTCCCAAGATTTATTTGAAAAATACGGACCGGGACGGGCGCTTAACTTTCCAGGCTTTGATTATACTAAAGATGGAAAACTCATCTCCCGCTTTCCAGTTGCTTACACTTCTTATCTCGCCGCCGCTCACAATATCTTTGGACTTGATGGTATTCAATATGCCAATTTTATCCCGCTCTTCCTATTCTTTATAACTTTCTGGCTAATCATGCGAAATTTCTTTTCCGAGACCATCTCTTTTTTAGGGTTTTTGCTAGCCATAACTTTCTTTCCATTTCTCTGGTTTGCCAAATACACTCTTACGGAAATTTACACGCTCTTTCTTGTTTGGACTGGAATTTACTTCCTCATCATCTCTTTTAGGGATCCGACCCCTAAAACTAAAGTTCTCGCTATTTCACTGGCTGCTTTTGCCATTTCAGCGCTTGCCCGAATCGAGGGAATCGTCTTCTTTCTGCTGGCTATTATCTATATTGTTCTTATGGCCAAGAAAAAAATCATAACTCTTCCCAAAAACTTCTATAAATTCCTATCAATTTCCATATTATTTCTGTTAATTCTCTATCTATTTCTCAACTTCCCCGCCCTCGCCGACAGCGCCAAAAATGCTGCTAAGACGTTCTTGCCGGAATACTCCAAAGAGTCCAACCCTTCTTCAGGTTTATATCTTAAGCTATTAACCCTCTTCGCAACTTACAACTTTCTGGTTTATGTAATTTTAGGCTTAGTCGGCGTTTTCTACTTGGTTTTTAACGTTAGAAAAAAACTAGCCAGCCCTGAATTCTTAATTATCTTTATTTTATTCCCATCCCTAATTTATTTAATCGCGCCGTTAATCTCGCTTGACGATCCATGGCTGTTCCGCCGCTACGTCTTCGCCGTTTTTCCTATGCTGATTTTTTTCAGCGTCTATGTCTTAAATAAATTTTTTCTTCACAAAATATTCTTATATTTAACACTCGCGGTTCTCATCGCGGCTAACGGAGTTGTAAGTTACCGCTTCATCGCCCAGTATGAAAACAAAAAACTCCTTCCCCAAATCGAAGAAATTTCCAAAAACTTCAGCTCTGACGACCTTATTCTAGTCGACAGAATGGCAACCGACAGCGGCTGGTCATTAATGAGCGAACCGCTAAACACAATTTACAATAGGCAAGCGGTTTACTTTTTCAACGCCGACGATCTAAAATTTATCGACCAGAGCCGCTACCAAAATATTTATCTTATTGCCCCTTTCACTGAAGGAAAAATCTGGCATAAGGAACTCGACAAAAAACCGGTTAAATTTATAACCCTTTCCAATAATTACTTCGAACCAACTCAAGAAAAATTTAGACTGGCCCAGGAAATTGAATCCAAGATTGCCATTGGAATTTGGAAGATAAAACCGAACCACTAAAGAATAGTAATTTTTTAACAAACGCCCGTTTAAATCCCGCTTTGGCGGGATGAGTTCAAGCGGAGTGAGAAAATTACTATTCTCCAATGACCTTATGAGAGATAACACGCAATTATTCACTGCTCTCTAAAGCCAATTCTCGCTTCAGTATACTAGTATACTGAAATGAACTTTAGTTTTTTATTAATCATTCGCAAATTTGCTGATTAGTCCGCCCGCAATATCGCCGCGTAGCGATTGCGTGCAGGTATTAATTAACAGATCAGCGTCATATCCATTATGAAAATTTTAGTCACCGGAGGAGCTGGTTTTATCGGCTCCAACTTAACCGACGCGCTTATTAAGCAAAAACATCGTGTCTCCATCATCGACAACTTAAGCACCGGAGTGAAAGAAAACCTCAACCCCAAAACCAAGTTTTACCGAGCCGACATCACTCGCTTCGGACAAATAGAAAACATAATAAAAAAAGAGAGACCTCAAGTTATCTTTCACTTAGCCGCTCAAATCGACGTTAGAAAATCAGTCGAGAATCCCGTCTTCGACGCTAAGACTAACATTCTCTCCAGCATTAATCTTATAAAGCTAGCCTGCGAAAACAAAGTAAAGAAGTTTATTTTTGCTTCAACCGGAGGAGCCATCTATGGCGACACCAGTAATCGCCCCACTCCGGAAACTTGCTCCGAGTGGCCGCTTTCGCCTTACGGTATTGCCAAACTCGCTATAGATAAGTTCCTGTATTATTATCATCAGGTGCACGAGCTTAATTTCGCGTCATTGCGCTACGGCAATGTCTACGGCCCTCGTCAAAACCCATACGGCGAAGCTGGCGTGGTAGCCATTTTTCTTAATAGGATGCTCAATAACAAACAGCCGATTATTAACGGCGACGGGAAGCAAACAAGAGATTATGTCTATGTTGAAGATGTGGTAGAAAGCAACCTACTGGCTCTTAAGCATTTCAAAAAGTCAGGAATTTATAATGTCGGGACTTCCAAAGAAACCAGCGTCAACCAAATCTTCGCCGAAATTAACAAGCATTTTGGAAACAAGTTTAAAGAAGTTCACGGTCCTGCTAAACCAGGGGAGCAAAAAACCAGCTGCTTGGAGTTCGCCAAAATTAAAAAAGATCTCGGCTGGAAACCAAGGATAAAATTAAATCAAGGCATTAAGAAAACTTTCAAGTGGTTTGAAGTCGGCACAAAAATCAAAAAAGACACTGGGTAAGATACCAAGCGATTCCATGATAATTAATACCAAATACAAAATACTAGATACACTACTTCATCGCCCAACCAAACACATCTCTTACCGCTCCAGCTAGAAGATCTAAAAGTGAAACATTTGGTGCCCCGGTATAGAAAGCAAACTTATCGGAGCTTTTTTCGTTGCCCCACTCGTCTTTCACTCTAATCACATAGGTATAAGTTGTAGCGGCATCCAACGAATTCAGCACAGCGCTGTGGCTGTAGCTATACTTATCCTCTTTTATTTTCTTACCCCCTTCTTCGCCACCTCTATAATATTCCACTTCGGAGACAGTTGGCCGCTGGGTCTTCCAGGACACCAGCAATTTTATGTCTTCTTGGTCCTTAGTAGTAAGCAATTCACTCTTAATATCATAAATTTCCAACTCCAATTGTTCCTCTCCGCTGGGCAAAAGAACGGCATCACCGCCGAAAGTCACCTGAACTATCCGATAGTTCTCGCTGGCATAACTCTCTTTGTTGAGAGTTTTCAGATTTTCCGTTTCCTCGGCCAGCACCAGTCCAGTCCGCCGACCTTGACTATCTTGGGAAGAATAAACTCTCCCTTTCGAATAATAAAAATACCGGCCAATGAGATCGAAAATGATAAGAGTCGCGAACGTCACTGCCAAAACAAAACCACCTACGGCAAAAAAAGCTGAAACTTTTCTAAGAAAATTTTCTTGGCGACGCTTTTTACGCTTGTTGTTGATTGACATATTCAAGCAACTAGATAACTTTAGTTTATCGATCGCTGTTCATTAACCGTTATTCACTATTCACTAACTACCTATACTTCAACGCCTCCAGCGGATCAATTGAGCTGGCTCTTCTGGCGGGAATAATGCCCGTCATAAATCCCACAAATGTCGCAAAAATTAAAATCAGCAAAATAAACCAGAATGGGTAATAAAATAAAGCTACCGGACTTCCTCCAAAATATTTGGCAACCAGATTGACGCCTAGATTAAACACCTTGCTGGTAGCCAACCCCAAAATAACGCCGGCCACTCCGCCGAAAAATCCCATAATAGTTGATTCGGAAATAAACAGCAGAAGAATATCGCTATTAGACGCCCCTACCGATTTCATAATTCCGATCTCTTGCGTCCTTTCAAGCAAAGCGACCGTCATAGTATTAAACATCCCGATGGCGCTGACAACGAGCGCGATTACCCCGAAAAAAGCCAGAATAATATTCACTATCTTGAATAGCTTATTCACTTCGTTCACCGTGTCTGACAAAGAAGAAACAGTCAGCCCCTTCGAAATAAGCCGACTCCTGGCTTGGTCAAGATAATCATTTGTTTCACATCTTACTTTTAGCCTAGCATATTCCGGCAAAGGCAAAAAAAGACTGCTTTTTAAACCATCCCTATGCGCAAAGAAGATCATTTCCTCGTTTTCCGTAAAACCAATAATCTTAAATGTTCCATCAACATCCACCGATTCAAGTTTTTCCATTCCCTCCTCTTGTCCTCCGTCCTTGGGAATAGAAATAGAGAAAGTAAGCTCTTTCCCCAGCATCGAGTCAGCTTCTTGATTGAAAACCTTAGCAAAAGAGGAAGAAATAACAATTCCTCTCTTGTTCTCATCGCTTAACAATTCTCCTTGAGCAATTTTCATCCCGTCCAGTTTCAAAAAAGAAGGCTTTACAACCATCACCGTGGCGTCAGAAGCTACCTGGTTAAATTTTACTTTAGCCTTCAGTTTATAAGCCGGACTTACTTCTCTTACCCCTTCAAGCTTGCCCAGCTCATCTACTAGATCAGGTGTAAGTTTGACATCTTCCGACTTGTTGGGAGTTACATCAAGGGAGAGAAGCGAATCGGATGTGGTAATGGTCTCCAGCAGAACTTTCTGCAGGCCGTATCCCAGAGAAACTAAAAAAAGTATAGCCCCAATGCCAATGCCCATGCCTAAAATGGTGAGTAAGGTCCTTGAGGTTCTTGCTTTAAACATTCTGGTTGAAAGTTTGAAAAGATCGCGAGCTTTCATTTTAAAAAAGTTATTCTTTTAGAATCATATTATACTTAAGGTCTAGCGCAGGACGCGCAATCTTTGTAATTAAACGAACGGTTTCAACTGATACAGGTCATTGTTCATTAATCACTATCCAATTGTTGCTGTCTTAAACCGAAAATCTAACCAACAGCAACATTTCCAATTCCTTGGCAATTTTATCAGCGGTTCTTCTGTCTAATCCCATTCCCCTGTCCTTAACGGGCCTGTCCATACTCTTGAGAAATTCAACTACCGAAAGTTTATTCTCTAATCGCAGTTTTATCAATTGAATCAATTTAATTTGTTCAGCTTCGGTAAATTCTAATTCAAAAGTTTTCGCAATATACTCGCTAATTTCTTCCGCCGTTTTATCAACTTTAGAAAAATCTATTTTCGCGGCTTGCCTTAAAATTCTGCCAACATTTTTCACCAACCGCCTAACATTTCTTCTATCCCAACCTGCTCCGCCTTTTTCTATATCCAGGTCAAGCTGCCTTTCAAAGTTTTCCAGCGATAAACGTCCGCTCACCACATCCTGGAGTTTTTTTCTAGCAATCTCCAACTGCTCCGCCGACACATTAAAAAACACATGTGACAAAAGCTGTTGGGCTTTAAAAGGAACTAGAAGCATTCCTAACTGCGAGGGTGAAAAATTTCGAAATGACCTCATCAGCATTTTCACTTCGGGCGCGATATATTCTTTTTTGACTACCTCCTCATCTTCGCCTTTTAATACCGCCGTCTTCCTCTCTACAACTTCCTCCGTCTTTACAATTTTCCCATCCCTAACATAAATAATTCTATCGCCGAAGGAAAGATATTCCGGATCATGGGTAACTAATATAATGGTTTTCTTGTCCCGCTCGTTCAACTCCCTTAATATATTCATCACATTATAGGCCGCCTTGGAATCAAGATTTCCCGTTGGCTCATCAGCAATGATAATGTCAGGACTGTTTATAAGAGCTCGGGCGATAGCCACCCGCTGTTTTTGTCCTCCTGAAAGCTCGCTGGAAAACTTATTGGCCTGCTTTCCAATGCCAACTCGTTTTAGCAGTCTCATTCCAGCTTCTTTTCTTTTCCGCTCATCCTCGCCGACAAAAACTTTAGGCAGGCACACATTGTCAATAATAGAAAGGGTGGGAATAAGATAAAAAGCCTGAAAAACCATCCCAATGGTCTTTCTATTAAACTCAACTTTTTGCTTCTCGGCTAAGGTGTTTATATCCTGATCATTTACGATCACAGTTCCGCTGGTCGGCTGCTGAAAACCTGCTATAGTATAAAGAAGAGTAGATTTGCCGCATCCGGAAGGGCCAAAAATAATCACATACTCTTTGGGATAAATCTTCAAGCTAACATTCTCAAGCACTCTAGCCTCGTTAGGCCGTCCTTGGTTGTAGATAACAGCTAGGTTTTTTACTTCGATGTTGGGTTTTCTGACAACAACCATTAAAATACAGATTAGACATTAATTTGACATTATTATACCACAGTTTAACAAAAGACAAATTGCCAAGACTGTGATAGAATTAAAATAGCGCAAGATTTAATTTTGCTTTAGTCTTTTACTAAAGATTACAAAAAGTATATGCATAAACTATCCATTGTTATTCCAGTTTTTAATGAAAAAAACAATATTCTAAAAATTTTAGATAAAATTGAAAGAGTAAACCTAGGAGAAACTAAAAAAGAAATAATAATCGTAGACGATTTTTCCACCGACGGCACCAGAGAAATTCTAAAAAATTTAGAGAGTAAATATAAAATAATTTACCAAAGCAAGAATTACGGAAAAGGCTACGCTCTTAGAATCGGCTTTAAGCAAGCAACCGGAGACTATATTATCGTTCAAGACGCCGATTTGGAATATGACCCAGAAGACTACAAGAAAATGATTAAAGCCGCGCTTGAGAATAACGCCGAGGCGGTCTACGGCTCGAGGAGACTCAATAAAAACAACAAACAGCATTCGGGACTGTCTTTTTATTTGGGGGGCGTTTTAGTAACC
This sequence comes from uncultured Bdellovibrionales bacterium, assembly GCA_964543275.1. GTDB lineage: Bacteria > Patescibacteriota > Minisyncoccia > Moranbacterales > UBA11712 > CAZIWW01. The sequence continues at coordinate 38,823 of CAZIWW010000002.1, forward strand.
TTCGTAACCAACCTGCTTTACGGCACAAATTTAACCGACGAGCCAACTTGCTATAAAATGTTTAAGAAGAGCCTTTTGGATAAGATAAATCTTAACTGTATGCGGTTTGAGTTCTGTCCGGAGATAACAGCCAAAGTAGCCAAAAGAGGTAAAAAAATAATAGAAGTGCCAATCAGTTACTATCCAAGAAGCTCGAGTGAAGGAAAAAAAATTAAATGGCATGATGGAATGGAAGCGATGCTTACTTTAATAAAATATAAATTTAGAAATTAGATAACAACCTAACAATTGTTTTATGAAAAATAAAAACTTTTTTAAAGCCGCCTTAACGAATTGCAGAAAGCTTGTTTTTTTGTTTTACCCTTTCTCTAAAAGAAAAGAGAATATGTTTCTTGTTTTTGGATTATTCTTCGGACTGACGCTGGTTTTTTTAATTCCGCCTTTTCAGTCTCCCGACGAGCAGTCCCATTTTTTCCGAGCTTGGGAAATATCAGAAGGAAAATTGGTCAGCAATGACAAATGCACCCATAAAATACCTTCCAATTTTAATAAATTTTCAGCTAGCGTGGCCTTGGAAAAAATACCAGGACAAAAAGACAAAAAATACAACTTCTTCAAAAAATACAGGGAGGCCGACAAGTATAAGCCAAGTGACAAATATAAAGAAAAGGAGGGCTGTTCCTGCACTTACGCTCCCGTTTCGTATATCCCTCAAGTTCTAGCAATATTGCTGGGGAAGCTCTTCGGGTCTAGCTTTGTCAAAATTTATTATCTGGGAAGAATTTTCAACCTTCTGGGCTATTTAATCCTGGTTTATTTAGCCATAAGCATAGCGCCTTACTTTAAAAACATTTTTCTAATGCTGGGACTTGTCCCAATGGCAATCAGCCAAGCAGCTTCCTTTAGCTCCGACGGAATGGTTATTGGGTTTTCTTTCCTGCTGATAGCCTACGGGATTTATTTAGCCTTCTCGCCGCGCGTTCCAAATATTACCTCCAAAAACATTGTTGTTTTTACTATATTATCAGTCATAGTAAGTTTAGCCAAAGTTGCTTACTTTTACTTATTTGCCGTTTTTCTCCTAGTCCCTTTCAAGAAGTTTTCTTCAAAGAAAAAATGGCTAACTAGCTTTTTAATCGTTGCTTTAGCCGGCATTTTATCTCTATCTATTTGGCTTTATCTTAACAAGGACATTGAGGTGCCCATATACGCCACTTCTTCTGAAATTTGGAATCAACTAAATTTCATATTATCTCATCCGCTATCTTATTTATATACTTTTTTACACTTCACTTTTATTTTTAACTTTGTCTTTTACTTACAGGGAATATATGGCATTCTTGGCATCTTAGACCATCCTCTCCCTCTTTACCTGGCAAGTTTTTATGTCCTATTTATCGTTATATTGTCTTTTAAGGACTTTGGTCAATTTAAAGAAAGCGTAAAGACAACTCAAAAGAAAGATCTGCTCTATTTCTTATTCTTAATCCTTCTCTTTATTGGCGGATTATTTATTGTATCCACTATTATTTATCTAACTTGGTCGTCCAAGCAAAAAATAGGTCTTCAAAAAATAGCGGGAATGCAGCCAAGGTATCTGCTCCCTATCGCTCCTTTTTTATTTATCGCTTTCTCTTTTTTAAGAAACTTTTTTAATAATCATACTAAAAAAATAATCATATCTACATTAATCTTTTCCCTGTTGTCAACTGGCTACTTGACTTACAAAAAATACTATGCCAGAAAACTGCAAATAAAAATCACTCCTTTGTCTTCCCTAGAAAATAGCCAGAAAACCATTTCCCCTAATGACAACTTTGAACAAACCTTTTTATCCCCTCAGAAAAATCTTAACGGTGTCAGGCTTTTCTTGGAAAATTATAAAGCGGATAAAAATGAATATTATAAATTCATTCTCAAGGACGCTGAATGCCAAACAACCATTAGAGAAATTAAAATAACTACCGCTCACGTAAAAAACAAAAAAGGAAATCTTCTATTAGATATAACTTTCAATCCCATAGAAGATTCTTTTAGTAGGAAATATTGTTTTTTAATTGCCCCAATGGAAAAGAAAAAATCAAACAATAAAGATTTGTTCACTTTAAAGTTAAGCCAGCCAAATTTATACAATGAAGGAGATTTATTTATTAACGGAAATAAAAATGAAGCAGATATTGTCTTCAACTTACTCTACTACACTTTCCCGCTCTAATAAATTTCGGTTTCGCGTTAGCCTAAACAGATAAATAATCTCTAAAGTTATGAAAATTCTAATCACCGGAGGAGCGGGATTTATCGGATCCCATCTCTGTAAAAAACTATTAAATGACGGACACGAGATTTTATGCGTTGACAACTTATTGACCGGAAGCAGAGATAATATTCAGAGCTTAATTGCCGATGAAAAATTTAAATTCACGGAGCATGACATTATTTCGCCTCTTGACACGGAAATAGACCAAATTTACAACCTGGCCTGCCCCGCCTCGCCCATTCACTACCAAGCCGACCCAATTTTTACTCTTAAAACATCGGTTTACGGAACATTAAATATGCTGGAGCTGGCTAGGAAAAACAAAGCCAAGATTCTTCACGCTTCCACTTCGGAAGTTTATGGAGATCCAGATCCTCGAGTCCACCCCCAACCGGAAAATTACTGGGGCAACGTTAACCCCATCGGGCCAAGAGCCTGTTACGACGAGGGTAAAAGATGCGCCGAAACTTTTTGCTTTGATTATCAGCGAAAATATAATCTGCCTATCAGAGTAGCCAGAATTTTTAACACTTACGGCCCCAAGATGCATCCTAACGATGGCCGAGTAGTTTCTAATTTTATCACGCAGGCTTTGCAAAACAAAGACCTAACCGTTTACGGCGACGGTTCGCAAACCAGAAGTTTCCAATATATCGACGATCTCGTAGAAGGAATAATAGGAATGATGGAGAATAAAAAAGATTTTGCCGGACCGGTCAATCTAGGCAACCCCGAAGAATTTACTATTAAAGAACTGGCGGAAAAAGTCTTAGAGATGATCCCCGAAAGTAAAAGCAAAATCGCTTACCGACCTTTGCCACAAGACGACCCGAAACAAAGAAAGCCAGACATAACCCTGGCCAAAGAAAAACTCAACTGGGCGCCGAAAGTTGAATTAGACGAGGGATTAAAGAAGACAATTGAGTATTTTAGAAAAGTTATATAAAATGATTAGTCTGGTGAAGCCAGACACTAAATTTTTGATATTTGATATTTGATTTTTGATTTGTTATTACGGCCTTCCCATGCTGGCGTATTCAAATCCAAGCTTTCTCATTTCGTCAGGATTATAAATATTTCTTCCGTCAACGATTTTAGCCGTCTGCATTTTCTCTTTAACCCTAGCCATATCAGCTTTTTTAAATTCATCCCATTCAGTGACAATCAGAAGTATCTCCGCCCCATCCACGGCTTCATACATACCTGGACAATGTTTAACTTTGTCTCCGAATATTTTTTCAACGCTAGCCACCGGATCATAAACTCTAACTCGGGCTTCTTCTTCAAGAAGCCAGTTGATAATATCAATTGAAGGAGCTTCGCGAATGTCGTCGGTGTTCGGCTTAAACGCCAAACCCCAGACGGCCACCTTTCTGCCCTTAAGCGTAAACAAGGAAGTCATAGCTTCCACTTTTTTACAGAACCATCTTCTTTGCCTCTTGTTAATCTCAATTACCGAATCGAATAGAGAAGTATCAAGTCGATGATATTCGGCGATTGAGCGAATGCTCTTAGTATCCTTTGGAAAACAGGAACCGCCGTAGCCGATGCCGGCTTTTAGGAAGTCGGGGCCGATTCTTCTATCCATTCCCACCCCGCGCATAACCGTCTCAATGTCCGCGCCGGTCATATCGCATATCCTGGAAAGCATATTGGTGGCCGAGACGCGAAGAGCCAGCATAAAATTAGCCGCCAGTTTTATCATTTCGGCGCTTTTAGCATCCGTGACAATTTTTGGACAGTCTATCTTCTCATACAGCCTCAAAAGCATCCGTTGAGCTCTTCTGTCGCCGCCAATGATAATCCTATCCGGGTTCATAAAATCCGAAACGGCGCTTCCCTCCCGCAAGGTTTCGGGATTCGATCCAATGCGGAATTTCGTTTTGCGGTTATACAATCCCAGCGATTCTTTGATTTGATCAGCCGTCCCGATTGGCACGGTTGATTTGCCAATGACAATAAATTCGTCTTTATTCACGTTCTGGGCAATATGCCTGGCTGTTTCCGATATGTAAAACAAATCAGCTTTGCCGTCCTTTTCCCGCTCCGGAGTCCCTACGGCGATAATAGCCGCGTCGAATTCATTTATTTTTTCATCTATACCCACCTGAAAATCCAGTCTCCCGGATTCCAAATTCTTCTTCAAGAGTTCTTCCAGCCCCGGTTCGTAAATCGGACTTTTCCCCCGTCGAAGCTTTTTAATCTTCTCACGGTTTATGTCAACTCCGCAAACACTATGTCCTAATTCCGCCAAACAGGCCGATGTGACCAAACCGACATAGCCCACTCCAACCACAAAAATTCTCACTTCATTGTTCTTCATTTCATTAATGGTTATCTTCTAGTTTAGAATTATTATCCTCTTTCCTTATCTCATAAATCCCCATAATCACCGTCATTGCCAGAAAATAATAAGCGTATATGGCGAATTCCTCGGCTTTATCTTTCTTATCCAATATAAGCAGGAACGGCGTTATGGATAAAAAGAGCAAAGCCGGATAAGCCAAGTAACGACTTGGAATTGGATTAATAATAATCCAGATGAAAATGGCGAAAATCACCGCGTTAATGGTGTCCCAACCTAAATAAATTCCCATCACAAAAGACAAAATGACAATCCCGATGTCAATATTTTTTCTGTTCAGCGCGTCTTTAATATTAAATCTCTCTATTTTTTCTTCCGGCATAAAGATATCTTAACAAATAAACAGCCAAAAATAAAGTCGTCGCGGAGCTAACCGCTATCCCCCAATACAATAATTTTATAGGATAATATTCAATTAAAATTTCTTTAACTGGATATTCTTTGTCTATGTTCCAGCCGTTGGCGTAGCCCAAAGCTCTATAATGACTCTTTAATAAAATTTTCTTACCGTCGTCAGTTATGGCATACGCCCTCCAATTTTTATCATACGGTTCGGCGAAAACCAATTCTTGCCCGGAATTTATCCGATTTGCTTTGACAATAAATTTCTTCGGATTAATTCTTTGGAAATCAGTCGCGGAAACGCCGCTTTTTATCTTTTCAAAATTTTCATCAATTGAGTTTGGGCTAGGCTCCAAATTAATTTTTTCTTTTTGCCAAATCATCGGCGGAAAAATAAATTCGTCTTTTATTTGATACAGGTTGAAATAATCGTTTTCTTTAATCAGGGAGATATACCCTTCTAATTCCAGCTTTTCAATTTTAGACTGCGACTGTTCCGCGAACCGCGGCTCCACATCTTTGTGGTAAATTATATATTTGGCGTTCATCAAGCCCAGCAGTTTTGCAATCCAGACAGGATCTCTTTTATCCAATTCATTAAAATCCTTGGCAAAAAGCCATTGATTAAAATAAAAACTATTGGCGTAAATAAATTCCTTATTGTAAAGCTGGCGAGTTATATCCACTCCAGCCAATTTCCATTTAGGATAATTAGACCAGCCGACGCTGTCGACAACATTGTAAGGAAGCGCGGCTATTTTAACTTCGTCAGGATCGCTGTTAATTCTTTCTTGAATTGAGTAATACTCGTCTGGAATTTTTACCAAAAAGCTATATTTCGCTTTCCGGTAATCTTTAGCTTCCATCATCACCGTATCGCGGACAAAGACAGCGCTCATATTACGCTGAAGTTTTCCCAGATAAAAAGGAAGAGGAGTTAAAAGAACAACAGCCAACGCGAGAGCGAACCATTTTTTAAGTTTAGTCTTTTCCAATTCTGCAGAAATTATTGTCAGTAGAGAAGCAAAAATAAAAGGGGTGAAAATAGCCAGCTTCTCATAACTTCTAAGGGTGTTAAATCCCCAGAGATTGTAAAAAAACTTATTGATAAACTCAAAGGGATATTTAACTTTAGCCACCAGCATTACGAAGAACAATAGAAGCCCAAGAAACACCAAGTATTTTCTCTTATTTTCCCGGCCTATATCTTTCTTACTCGCCCCTAAAACAATTAAGAATATAGGAATAAGAGTTAAAAAGGCAAAAGCGTCCTTGTATTTTAAGAGATTCGGATAAGGAAAGTTATCCGGAAAATACCAGTTGCTGTATTGCGCCAGCCGAAAAGTGTCAATCAGCGGATTGGAAGTGTGTCTTAGCCACCAGTTGAGATCTATGATATTTTCTGAAAACAAACCCTCTACCCCGCCTCGCATTTGGGGAATTAATGGCAAGATCCAGTAGGCGCTGACTAAAAAAGAAAAGACTCCAAGCAAAAATACTTTTTTAAGCAAATCTTTATTAAACGCTATCGTTTTAACCGCAATTAAAAATATCGTCAGAACAAACAAGAAAATAAAAAAGGCCAGCGCGAAGGCCGGATTGGCAAAGCCGGGAGAAGCAAGCAGAAGCGCCAGCGCAAAATAAACAGCGTAAACATTTTTTCGGCTCCGCAAAAATTTAACATAAAGCCCCGTCAAAAGAGGGATGAAAATATAAAGAAACTGATAATGCGAATATCCCCAAGCGTAAGTGAAAACATAAAGGGTATAAAGATTGAGAGCGTAAAAAAGAGAAACCAGCGCCCGCGGCAAATCTGATATTTCTTTAAATAACAGCCGCGCGAAAATATCAAAGGAAACATAAGATCCGAAAATAAAAATGCCGAGATAAAAAGAAAGCTGAAGGCTGTCGCTGATACCCAGCCGGCTTAAAAAATAAAAAAAGGCGTAAAAAATACCGGCTCTTCCATGCCAATCATAAAACAAACTCTTTAGACTTTGATATCCGCCGATAAATTGCGGCGTATCGCCGCCGACTAAAACATAGCCTTCGGGAAATAGATTAACCGCGACCGCGACAACCAAGACCAAAAAGCCCAAAAGATAAAAAATGTTGTTTCTAACTATTTGACTTATTTTCGCCTGAAGCATAACAAACCGCAGAGACGCACCGCGGCCCGTCTCTCATCTAAATTCAATTTTAATTTCAATCCAATCAATCTGTTTTCAATTCTCCCGTCACGCTAAAATTCCTTAACCCAAAAAGTTTAATATCTTTTTCGTCGTCCCTATCATAAGTAACTTTGAAGTAAATTTCATTTTGGGTCCCGTTCCCTTCGATTATCTCGCTAAAAATTTGGGTGAAATCGTCATTATCCCGAACGGGTAAAATATCAGTCCATTTTTTATTGTCGTAAGAATAATAAATTTTGACTTTGTGCCAGCCGACGTACATCTGCTCGGCGCTCAATCGCAATTTCTTAAACGGATAAATAGTGTTTATCTTGTAAACATATTCGGCGTCCTTTTCCGGACTCCCGGAAACAACGCCCTCATAACCATTATATCTTACCAGAGGAAAACCATCGCGGCTGTCCGTGTAAGAATAAAGGTCTAAAAAATCAGTCACGTTGTTTTTGGCTTTGTAAGTATATATCCCGACCCCGCCGCCCAAGTCTTCAATGGCAGCTCCGGTTAAAATGCGTCCGCCGTCAGAAAAAACGTACTTCGCCCCGTAGATTCTAAAATACAAATCGCCGCCGACATTTCTTACTTTACCCCTTTTATAAACAACAGCTTTGCCGTCCGCGTAGGCGTCGTCATTCGATGATCCTTTTATTTTCAAGTAATTAAATAAATTAGTTTTTACCGCGCTGTTATTTAAAGCCACAAGATAATGCCGACCTTTCTCTAAAAACCCGCCGAGCGGAAATATCTCCGTTCCATCCTTTTGAGAATAATCTTCAAGATCTTCGGCCGAAAACTCCATATAGGCTTCAACTTTAGAATTAACAACCCAGTTTCCTTCTTCATCAGACACCTTTCTTAGCTCCAGCCTGTAATTCCCCAGTCCGCCGCTGCCAATTTTAACAACATCCAGCTCAACTCCAGATAGATAATCCCGGTCAGCCTTAAATATCTGACCAACGCTCGTATTTCTGCTTTTAAGTTGTGGGAAGCTTTGCGTACTCTCTTCTGTCTGTTCCTGGACGCAAACGCCAGTCGCCGTATCCCCGATAATAATAGGCTTCAAGTCAGCCAGCCCCTTTTCATTTCTAACATTCAATCGGGATATCTTAACATTTTTTACAAAGACCTTGGCGGAATTACCATAGTCGTCTTTTTCAAAAACCAGGCTGTCGTAAAAACCATCCGTTTTGAAGAGAAACTCTTTGAAGGCACCTTTTTTATTCTGGCTTGACTCCTCAAGATCAACTGAACCAACTTCAAATTCGCAGCCCATAACCGATGTCAGCTTAATCTTCAGCTTTGTGGCGCTATCCGCCCAAGAATTAAAAATCAGCCGGTAATAGTCCCCTTGATAAGAGTGAAGAGAGTTTTTTAGTTCATAGGATGAATCCTTAGCGCCGATCTCCGCTTCTTTTTTAAATATATTTTCTTTTTTGAGTTTCGCGTTCTCACAAACCAAAGCCTCTTCCGGAGTTAAATTCTCCCCCAAAAAGAAAACCGCGATTAAAATAACGGCCACTGCGATATATTTAATATTTTGTTTTAAGAAATTAGTCATAGCTGCTTAGATTTATTTTTATCAACGTTCCCGGATAACTCATTTCTTCTCTATTTTATTGAAATCAGTGAATCGCTGAAACGACTTAATTGCGGAAACACAAG
>CAZIWW010000003.1:0-1870 GCA_964543275.1 uncultured Bdellovibrionales bacterium
TATGGAAATCATTTTTCTCCAAGTCGCTATTCTTATAATGTCAGTTGTCATCCATGAAGTCTCTCATGGTCTGGCGGCTTATTGGCTGGGGGATCCGACGGCCAAATACGCCGGACGGCTCACCCTCAATCCGCTTAAGCACCTCGATTTGTGGGGATCTTTTGTAGTGCCCGTGCTGATGATTATGACTCTGGGAGTGGGCTTTGGCTGGGCCAAGCCTGTGCCGTACAACCCGTATAACTTACGCAACCAGAAATACGGATCAGCCGTCGTCGGGGCGGCGGGACCGCTGTCTAATATCCTCATCGCTTTGGTGTTTGGGTTTTCCTTGAGAGTGCTGTTAATTACCGGAAGCATCTCTATTGGAGATTCAAGTCTGGCTATGGTCTTTTTCACTTCAGTCATTATGATTAATATCCTGCTGGCTTTTTTTAACCTCATTCCTTTTCCTCCGCTGGACGGTTCTAAAATTTTGTTTGCCGTTTTGCCCATCAGCGAGGAGACTAAGCTTCGTATGGAGCAGTTTGGGTTTATTTTTCTCTTTTTGATTATTTTTCTTTTAATTGGACCGATTAGTATTTTTTTAAATTTTATGCAGGATTGGTTTTTTAGGGTGGTAGTGGGAATGTGAAATAAGCTCAAAACTCAAATCTCAAAAGTCAAAACCACAGCGCAGAACTTAAAACTTTTTGAATTAGTTTTTCATTTTTCATTTCGCGCTTCTAGTTTCATCATTGACAATTAATTAATTATTATTTAACATTATGCTTGCTAGCTTTCTAGCAGTTTTATTTATGAATGGAATAATCTGTGAGCGGAGCGAACACTAAAATTTTGATTTTTGATTTTTGAATTTTGCGTTTAGCGAAACGTTTATGCCGACCATTAACCAACTTAAAAAACGCCCCAGAAAAAGTCTGAAAAAGAAATCCAAATCGCCGGCCATGACGAGGATTTTCAACACGCTTAAAAACAGACCGAGAGAGACCAACAGCCCTTTCAAGCGAGGCGTATGCGTGAAAGTCGGCACCACTACTCCCAAGAAGCCTAATTCGGCGCTTAGAAAAATTGCCAGGGTTAGGCTCACCAACGGCATGGAAGTAACCGCCTACATTCCAGGCATCGGCCATAATTTACAAGAACACTCCATCGTAATGATTCGGGGCGGCCGAGTGCCCGATCTCCCGGGCGTTCGCTATCATGTGGTGCGGGGAATTTTGGACGCGGCCGGAGTAAGCGACAGAAAGCGGGGAAGGTCAAAATACGGAGCCAAAAAACCTAAAGAATAATTATTATGCTAATCCGCTAATAAATGCGAATCAACGAATTGAGAATTTGTTAAGATGTTTCGCTTTTCATTCGCGATTTGCAGATTAGCGTTTATTTGCTGATTGGCATCACCTTATGTCACGGAGAAAAAGAGTCTATAAAAAATTTTGGAAAGCCGATCCCAAATACAACAGCCTGCTGGTGGGGAGGTTTGTTGGTCATCTAATGAAGAAGGGGAAAAGGAATGTGGCGGAGAAAGTTGTTTATGATTCTTTCGATATCATTCATAAACAAACAAAAAAAGGCGGTCTTAATATTTTCGAACAGGCGGTTAAAAATGTTTCTCCTTTGGTTGAAATTAAGTCGCGCAGGATAGGAGGCGCTAACTACCAAGTTCCAGTTCAAGTTCTGGGGGATAGGCGCTCAACATTGGCAATAAGGTGGATAATAGGCGCCTGCCGCGGGAGAAAGGGAAAGAAAATGGCGGAAAAGCTGGCGCAGGAGCTAATCGACGCTTCGCAAAAGACGGGAGCGGCTATGAAAAAGCGGGAGGACGTTCACCGAATGGCGGAAGCAAACAAGGCATTCGCGCATTTCGCGT
>CAZIWW010000003.1:1970-11414 GCA_964543275.1 uncultured Bdellovibrionales bacterium
CAATATCCCATCGAAAAATACCGTAATATCGGAATCATAGCTCATATTGACGCCGGCAAGACTACCACTACCGAGCGAGTTTTATTTTACACTGGAATTTCTCATAAGATCGGCGAAGTGCATGAAGGAGAAGCTATTATGGACTGGATGGAACAGGAACGTGAGCGAGGAATTACTATTACCAGCGCGGCAACTACGTGTTATTGGAGGGATTGTCAGATTAATATAATTGACACGCCTGGGCATGTGGATTTTACGGTGGAGGTGGAAAGGAGCCTGCGAGTGCTGGACGGCGGCGTGGTTGTTTTCGACGGCAAGGAGGGGGTGGAGCCGCAATCGGAAACCGTCTGGAGGCAAGCCGATAAATATAAAGTTCCCCGCATTTGCTTTATAAATAAAATTGACAAAGAGGGAGCCGACTTTTTTTATTCACTGGGAACTATTTGGGATCGTCTTTCGCCAAACGCCGTGGCTGTTCAAATACCAATTGGCGAGCGGAGCGATTTTTCGGGAGTAGTGGATTTAATGAAGATGAAAGCGATTACTTTTGAGGGCGATAAGGGTGAGGTGGTGAAGGAGGGTGAGATTCCGGCCGACTTACGGGATAAAGCTAAGGAGTGGCGGGAAAAGATGGTGGAGAAAATTGCTGAAACGAACGACAAGTTAACTGAAAAGTTTTTAAGCGGGGAAGAGATTCCGGTTGAAGATCTTGCAGCAACGCTTAGAAAAGCTGTCGTGGAAAATAAATTAACCCCGGTTTATTGCGGATCCGCTCTGAAAAATAAAGGAGTTCAGCCGATTCTGGACGGGGTTGTTGACTATCTTCCCTCGCCGGTTGATATTCCGCCTGCCAAGGGCGTAAACCCAAAAACAGGAGAAGAAGTTGAAATTAAACCCGATGACCGCGCTCCGTTTTCAGCTCTGGCTTTCAAAGTTGCTACCGATCCTTTCGTGGGCCAGCTAACTTTCTTTAGAGTTTATTCCGGAGCGATCAAAGCGGGCTCCTATGTGCTTAATTCGGCTAAAGGGGAAAAGGAAAGAATAGGGCGCATTCTTCGCATGCATTCCAATCACCGAGAGGAAGTGGAAGAGATTTATGCCGGCGGCATCGGAGCTTTAGTTGGAATGAAGCATACTGCAACTGGGGACACTCTTTGCGATCAGGATAATCCCGTGATTTTAGAGTCGATAACTTTCCCCGAGCCGGTAATTTCCATTGCCATCGAGCCGAAAACCAAAGCCGATCAGGAAAAAATGGGACTGGCTCTCAAGAAGCTTAGCGAGGAGGATCCGACTTTTAAAATTCGCACTGATGAAGAAACCGGGCAAACTATTATCTCCGGCATGGGGGAACTGCATTTGGACATCATTGTCGATCGCATGAAGAGGGAATTTAAAGTCGAAGCTAATATCGGCCGACCACAGGTCGCTTACCGGGAAACCATTAAGCAAATAGCGGAGGCAGAAGGGAAATACATTCGGCAATCGGGCGGACGGGGTCAATATGGCCATTGCTGGCTGCGGGTGGAACCATTGGAGAGGGGCAAGGGGTTTGAATTTGAAAATGAAATTAAAGGCGGCGTTATTCCCCAAGAATATATTCCGGCTATTCAAAAAGGCGTCAAGGAGACTTTGGAAAATGGAGTAGTGGCCGGTTTTCCTTTAGTGGATATTAAGGTTGCGGTTTACGACGGCTCTTTTCACGAGGTGGATTCTTCCGAGGCGGCTTTTAAAATTGCCGGCTCTATGGCTGTTAAAGAAGCGGTGAAAAGAAGCAAACCGGTTATTCTGGAACCGATAATGAAAGTAGAGGTAGTGACCCCGGAACAATTTATGGGAGATGTGGTGGGAGATCTTAATTCGAAGCGTGGACAAATTCAAGAAATGGAGGACCGAGGCGAAGGAACCGCCAGAGTAAAAGAGATTAGCGCTTTGATTCCTCTAGCTTCTATGTTTGGCTACGCCACCAATCTTCGGTCTATGACCCAGGGCAGAGCCAGTTACAATATGGAGTTCGATCATTACGAAGAGGTGCCGGCAAATATTGCGGAAGAGATAAAGGGAGGAGGTAAATAGGTTGTAGAGAAATTGGGGTGTAAGCCGTGGATCTGGCTGCAAGCTGTAGGCTGTAGTGTCACAAATGGAAAAATCCTATAACCAAAGGCCTATGACCTGTTTTACTATCGATGACCTGTTTCCCCGCGGCAAGGATTCGCATATTCTCGCCAGAGATAGACAGGCGTGGGTAACTCACCTGCCCGCCGACGGGTAGTTCATAGAGATAAATCAATGTTTACTGAAGAATTTAAAAACTTAATAAAAAACATCGGCGGCAGATATATCATTGTTGAAAATGGCAAGCCATGCTATATTTTGATGAGTTGGGAAGAATACAAAAAAGCAATTATTGATCGCAAGCCAGTTGAAATGTTGACAGAAGAGGAACTTATTGATAAAATCAACGATGATATCGCTCTTTGGAGAGAAAATCAGAAAAAGGATGGCTATATTAACAATGATGATAGTAAAGATAACGTGTTGCTGGATGAGATTGAAGGATTAGAGGATATTGAATATGTTTAAGCTTAATTAAGCTTGCCGGATTGATAGATTTAAGGTAAAATGTTTTTATTGACGCTAATAAAATAAATTAAATAAATTAATTAAAACGAATTTGCGTAAATTTGCATTGAATTTGTGCTAATTCGTGAGTAAAAAATATGACGGAAGTATTTGAAAGAGCTAAGTCCCACATTAACGTTGGCACTATTGGACATGTTGATCATGGAAAAACGACTCTTACGGCGGCGATTCTGCATGTTTTGAATCTGACTGGAATGAAAGCCCAAAAGAAGTCGGTTGAGGAAATTGACAAAGCTCCGGAAGAGAAGGAGCGGGGAATTACTATTGCCACGGCTCACTGCGAGTACGAGTCGGAAAAAAGACACTATGCTCACGTAGACTGCCCTGGGCACGCTGACTATATTAAAAATATGATTACAGGCGCCGCCCAGATGGATGGAGGAATTTTAGTGGTTAGCGCTACCGACGGTCCTATGCCTCAAACTCGAGAGCACATTCTTTTAGCTCGTCAAGTTGGCGTGCCATCCATTGTGGTATTCCTTAATAAAGTGGATATGGTTGACGATCCGGAGCTGGTTGATCTTGTGGAAGCCGAAGTCAGGGAACTTTTAACTAAATATGAGTTTGACGGCGATAACATTCCGGTGATTCGAGGTTCCGCCCTCAAAGCTTTGCAGGCTACCAGCAAGGACGACGAGGCTGTTAAGCCGATTTTGGATTTAGTGAAAGCGCTTGATGAAAATATTCCAGAGCCGGTTAGAGAAATTGACAAGCCGTTCCTAATGCCCATTGAAGACATTTTCTCTATTGAAGGAAGAGGAACTGTAGTTACTGGAAGGATTGAAAGAGGAGTTGTGAATCTCAATGAAGAAGTTGAGATTGTCGGTCTCCGCCCGACCATTAAGACCACCGTTACCGGAATTGAGATGTTTAATAAGAGTCTTGACAAAGGGCAGGCTGGAGATAACGCTGGTATTCTGCTTCGCGGCACCAAGAAAGAAGAAGTGGAGAGAGGGCAAGTTTTGGCTAAGCCGGGCTCAATCACTCCGCACACTGAATTTGAGGGGGAAGTTTATATTCTAACCAAAGAAGAGGGCGGAAGGCACACGCCGTTCTTTAAGGGGTATAAGCCGCAGTTTTATATTCGAACCACGGACGTGACCGGAGAAGTTATTCTTCCCGAGGGAACGGAGATGGTTATGCCGGGCGATACGGTTAATCTGGGAATTAAACTGATCAGTCAAGTGGCTGTGGAAGACGGAATGAAATTTGCCATTCGCGAAGGCGGCAAGACAGTCGGAGCCGGGGTTGTTACTAAGATTACTAAGTAGTTTACAAGCCGAGTCTGCGAATTGCTAGTTTCATATGAATGTATGAATTGTATAGCGCAAGATTAGTAATTTTCGGACAATTGATTAACTTTAACAATACAGATGGCAACCAAGAAGAAAGAATTCGAAGAAGAAGTCAAGCCAAGAATAAGAATTAAAATTAAAGCTTACGATCACAAGGTTATTGATCGATCGGCTCTTCAAATTGTGGAGACGGCAGAGCGGACTGGCGCGGAGGTTTTGGGTCCAGTGCCTCTTCCAACCAATATTCATAGGTATACGGTGAATAAGTCAACATTTATTCATAAAGATAGCCGTGATCAGTACGAAATGAGAATTCACAAAAGACTGATTGACATCTATAATCCTACTTCAAAAACGATAGACAACTTGACTAATCTAGATCTTCCAGCTGGGGTGGGTGTGGAAATCAAAATGTGATGTTCTCTACGAATTACGAATCAATTACGAATATACGAATGAATGAGAATTAAAATAACATGCTTGTATAAAAATTGATTCGTGTATTCGTACAAGGTTCGTAATTCGTAGAGAATAAACCTAGTTAAAGTCCTTTCCTCGTCTTTATGAGGTTCGGATACTCAACTAGCCAGAGATTTGGGCGGATCTTTCAAGCCCATGAATGAAACTAACTGGCTTGAGGACGCCTATTTTTGTTGCCCTCCACGAATTATCCCGCTATAGCGGGACCACGCCGCGGCGGTGGCGAATTTAGTACAAATGCATGAATTCGTGTTTCATTCGTAATTCGTATATTCGTGGAGCGTCAGCGTATTCGTAATTCATAGAGAAATCATGAGATTTATCCTAGGCAAAAAACTTGGAATGAGCACTGTGTACGACAAAGACAAGGGAGCGCTGAACGTGACTCTGGTTGAGTGCGCGCCGAATGTGGTAACGCAGATTAGAACCGAAAATAAGGATGGCTATGAAGCGGTGCAGATTGGAAAGCTCAAAGTTCAAAGTTCAAAGCTCAAAACTAAGGTAAATGATTTTTGTAAAATTAAAGAATTTGGGGCGGAGGTTAAGAGTTATAAAGTTGGCGATGTGGTTGATGTCAGTCAGTTTAAGGTCGGAGATAAAGTAAAAGTTTCTGGGGTAACTAAGGCTAAGGGTTTTCAAGGAGCAATGAAGAGGCATGGCTTTAAGGGATCTCCTCATTCCCATGGCCATAAGCACGATTGGCGAGCGCCGGGATCGATCGGATCCAGTTTTCCCGAACATGTGATTAAGGGCAAGAAAATGGCCGGCCGCATGGGAGGAAAAAGAGCCACCAGCGTAAACTTGGAAATAGTCAAAGTAGACAAAGATGATAATATTTTATTCTTAAAGGGATCCGTGCCGGGAGTGAAGGGGAGAATAGTAGAAGTAATTTCTGATGACTGATTAATCTGGTTAGTCTAAACAAATCTCAAAGTCTAAGATCCAATGACCAAAGTTATATTAAATAGAAGCGGAGAGATAGTTTCAGGATTTGGGAATTAGACATTAGGATTTCTTTAGGTTAATCAGAAATTAGAAATTTTTCATGATTAAGTTCCCTGTCCACAATTTAAAAGGTGAAAGAGTAAGGGAATTAGAGTTATCGCCTAGTATTTTTGGCTTGCCAAAAAACGACGAACTTCTGCGTCAGGTCTACACGGTTCAAGCGGCTAACCGGAGGCGTGTTATAGCTCATACTAAAGATAGGGCGGAGAGAGCAGGATCTGGACGGAAGCCCTGGAGACAGAAGGGAACAGGAAGAGCTAGAGCAGGTTCAGTTCGGTCGCCAATTTGGAGAAAGGGAGGAATTACTTTTGGGCCGACTCGGAATAGAAATTTCAAGAAAGACATTCCACAAAAAATGAAACGTAAAGCTTTGCTGATTGTTCTAAGCGGAAAGGCTAGAGATAAGGAGCTTGTGGTGGTTGAAAATTTGAAGATTGAAAAGTTAAAAACAAAAAAAATGCGTCAGGCTGTGGATAGTTTAAAGCTGAAAGGCAGTATTCTGTTGGGGTTTTCAAATCGGGAAAGAGATATTATGAGAGCCAGCCGCAACTTACCCGACGTTGTCAACATTGATGCTAATAGGTTAAATGTTTTTGATATTTTGAATTGTAAGTATCTGGTGGTTAGCGAAGAAAGTATTAAGATGCTAGAAGGCAAATATGGCAGAAAGTGATTAACAACAGGCGAACTGTCAATTGATAATAATCAATGAACAATAAATTTATTAATCGCTGATTCTTAATTATTGTTTGCTGATAAGTATGAGTTTTTTAGGTAAAATATTTAAAAGAAAAGAGAAGAAAATTCCTTCTGCTGTGGAAAAGGAAAGCAAGAAACTCCTCAAGGATAAGGAGATGGTAGTAAAGAAGACCGGAAAAGAAAAAGTGAAGGAAAAATCTTCTAGGACGCGAAAGGCGGCTAAAAAAGAGGATAATATTGCCTATCAAGTTTTAATGAACCCGATTGTTTCGGAAAAGTCGACCGAAATAGGCCAATTCAATAAGTATGTTTTCAAAGTGAAGCCTAAGGCTTCCAAGTCCCAGATTAAAGAGGCCGTGGAAGGTTTTTACGGCGTGGAGGTGAAAAAGGTTAATATAATTAAGATAAAGCCAAAGAAAAGAATCCAAGCACGCGCAGTTGGATTTAAGAGCGGGTTTAAAAAAGCGGTAGTAACTCTAGCTGAAGGATATACAATTGAGACAGCAGAAGGCGTATAGATATGATGCTGATCAACGAATAAATGCGAGTCTACCAATTGCGAATAGAACGAAATCGTTGTCGGAAAGTTCGCAATTCGCGGATTGGCATTTATTCGCAAGATTAGCATAGTGATTATGGCAATAAAGGTTTATAAAAAAACTACTCCTGGGAGGAGGCAAATGTCGGTGGGTAAGATGGAGAATATCTCCGCGAAGCCGGAGAGGAGTTTGACGCGTTTTATCAAGAGAAGCAAAGGGAGATCCGGGGGCAAAATCTCGGTTAGGCATAAGGGCGGCGGACATAAAAGGAGATATCGTTTGGTTGATTTCAAAATTGATAAACTTGGGGTCGAGGCTGTGGTTGATAGAATTGAGAGAGATCCGAATCGCAGCGGCCGCATCGCATTGCTTAAATATCTAGACGGAGAGAAAAGATATATGGTGGCCGTGTCGGGATTGAAGACAGGTGATAAAATTATTGCTGATGCCAAAGCTCCAATCAAAGTTGGCAACCGCCTGATGGTTAAAAATATTCCAGTAGGAACCCAAGTTTGTTTGGTGGA
Organism: uncultured Bdellovibrionales bacterium; assembly: GCA_964543275.1. Taxonomy (GTDB): domain Bacteria; phylum Patescibacteriota; class Minisyncoccia; order Moranbacterales; family UBA11712; genus CAZIWW01. The sequence continues at coordinate 9,156 of CAZIWW010000003.1, forward strand.
ACTTTTCTCCGGCAGGGGAGCTCAATTGGCGAGAAGCGCCGGATCATCAGTTACCTTGATGGGAATTGACGCCGGCAAGGCTCAGCTGAAGTTGCCCTCGGGCGAGATAAGGTTGATTAACGAGGATTGCTTTGCTACTATAGGACGGGTTGGAAATCCAGAGCACGACGCAGTGGTAATAGGGAAAGCGGGTCGATCGAGGTGGCTAGGGATAAGACCCTCTGTTCGCGGAAGCGCTATGAATCCTGTTGATCATCCTCACGGCGGCGGTGAAGGTCGACAGGGCATCGGTCTCAAGCATCCCAAAACTCCCTGGGGCAAGCCAGCCTTAGGGAAAAAGACTAGGAAGAAATTTAAGTACAGCGATAAGTTTATAGTTAAAAGAAGATAAGTGATACTCTGCGAATTACGAATTTAGTGCGAATATACGAATCAATTTTTATACAAGCGCATTATCTCAAGTTCTCATTTATTCGTGTATTCGCAGAGAAAACACTTAGTCATAGAGAAAAATGTATGTCTCGTTCTCTCAAGAAAGGTCCATACGTAGACGAAAAATTACTCAAGAAAATGCGGGATAAGAGACCCGGCGACAAGTCGATTATTAAAACTTGGTCGCGAGCTTGCACCATTGTGCCGGAGATGGCAGGATTTACTTTTGGCGTGCATAACGGCAAAGATTTTGTTCAAGTTTTTATCACTGAAGAAATGGTTGGTCACAAGCTGGGAGAGTTTTCGCCCACTCGCAAGTTTATTCGTCACGGGGGAAGAATGCAGAGAGAGTTGGAAATAGCGGAAACGCAGAAGCGGGCCGGGGCGTCGGGAGCGGCCCAGACGGCGTTGTCAGAAAAGTCCACGGAAACCAGAAAGTAGATGCTTATAGCCGTAAATGGGCGTTCGCGAAAATTCGCTTTAACATTAGTGATAATTCGCATTATGGAGGTCACAGCTAGCCTCAATAATTTAAGAAAATCTCCTCGAAAGGTCCGCTTGGTGGCGGAAGTAATTAAAGGATTGGATGTAAAAGAGGCCGAGAGTCAGTTAAATTTTTTAGCGAAAGGATCGGCTCCGAATTTTGGTAAGCTTTTAAAAAGCGCGGTGGCTAACGCCGAAAACAATTTTGGATTTGACAAGGACAATCTATTTGTTAAAGATGTGATAGTTAACGAGGGAGCAAAGCTTAAGAGATGGCTGCCGAGAGCTTACGGGAGAGCGGGGCTGGTATTAAAAAGGACAAGCAATGTTGAAATAATTTTGGACGAGAAAATTAAAGGAAAAGGAAGGAAGAAGGTGGAAAGACCTGAAATAAAAGAAGTTGAACCAGAGAAAGTTAAAAAGGAACTAAGGAAGCAAGGAGTGGAAGTCAAAGAAAAAGCGGGAGAGTGGGCCAAAAAAGAAAGCGAGAGGGAATTTCAGGAAAAGAAAAAACCGGCTGGTGCCGGAAGGTGGTTTAGAAAGATGTTTAGAAGGAAATCAATGTGAGATATTATGCTAATCAACTAATGAATACTAATCAATTAATTGCGAATGATGCGAATGTGTGTTTACAATCTGTAATAAGTAACTCGTATTCGCAATTCGCGGATTGGCATTTATTTGTAGATTAGCATCATACTATATGAGTCAAAAAGTTAATCCACTTGGATTGAGAATAGGAATTACCAGCAATTGGAGATCAAGGTGGTTTGGAAAAAAAGAATATGCCGATCAAATTAAATGGGACGTCAGTATTCGCAGGGCGATAAAAGAGCGTTTCAAAAACGCGGCTCTTGGAGATGTTGATATTGAGAGATCGGCTAATTTAATCAGAGTTATTATCAAGACGGCCAGGCCGGGAGTTATTATCGGACGCGGCGGGACGGGATTAGAGGATATTAAAGGTTTTATTAAGAGCAGTTTTTTTAGAAACAAGAAAATTGATATTAAGATTGAGGTCGAAGAAATTAAAAATGCGGAAGAGAGCGCTCTGGTTCTGGGGCAGAATGTGGCTGAACAACTTGAAAAGAGGATGCCCTTTCGCCGAGCCATGAAATCTGTTATTGATCAGGCTATAGATGGACGCAAGATTAAAGGTATAAAAATTGAGGTAGCCGGAAGACTGGACGGGACTGATATGTCGCGGCGAGAATGGCTTACTAGGGGAACTTTGCCTCTACATACCTTGCGAGCCGACATTGATTTTGCTAAGGTGGAAGCTTATACCACTTACGGCGTGATTGGAGTAAAAGTTTGGGTTTATAGAGGAGAAAAATTTGAGTA
>CAZIWW010000003.1:11514-20415 GCA_964543275.1 uncultured Bdellovibrionales bacterium
TATGTTGATGCCTAAGAAAGTAAAATATAGAAAGCACCAGCGTGGAGGCGTTCCTCGCGGCAGAGCTGGAAGAGGAACCGAGTTGAGTTTTGGGAGTTTTGGCTTAAAATCAATGGAGGCTAGCTTAATTTCGGCTAGGCAGATTGAGGCGGCTCGAAGAGCCATGACGCGCTATGTTCAGCGTGGAGGAAAGATCTGGATTAGAGTTTTTCCTGACAAACCGATGACCAAGAAAGGAGACGAAACTCCTATGGGCAAGGGCAAGGGCAGTGTTGATCATTTCATGGCGGTAGTTAAGGCCGGGAAAATAATTTTTGAAATGGACGGGGTTTCCAAAGATGTTGCCAGACGGGCTCTTAAGTTGGCCTCGGCTAAGCTGGGTATCAAGACAAGGATAGAAGAAAGTTGAGCGCGAAGCGCGGAAGAATGCTTGCAGTTAAATTAATTTGGTTTAATTCTTGCGGACAGGTTCTATGCCAATTAAGGATATTAGAGAAAAAAGTAAGGGAGAATTAGAAAAAGATTTAGTGGATTTTAGGAATAAATTATCTAGAATAAAGTTTGATATTGCGACTAAGCAGGTGAAAAATCATCGGGAAGTCCGCAAGCTTAAGAGAGATATTGCCTGTCTCCTTACGGTCTTAAGAGAAAAGAGCAATTTGTAATCAGTAATTGGCGTTTTTTGGCAACTATTATGAATAATAATTCAAAACTAGATAGGACAACTAAACGGTTTTTGGAAGGCACGGTTGTTAGCGATAAGCTGGATAAGACTGTAGTGGTGGCGGTAAGTAAAATGAAAGTCCATCCGAAATATTTGAAGAGATATTTAAGCACGAAAAAGTATAAGGCTCACGACGAAGAGAATAAGTTTAAGGTAGACGATAAAGTGAAAATCGTTGAGATACGGCCGGTGAGCAAAGATAAGAAGTGGAAAGTAGTCTATGAGTAATCTCTACGAATTACGAATCAATTACGAATATACGAATGAATGTGTAGATATCAGTCGCGTCAAATGAAATTGATTCGTATATTCGTACGAAATTCGTAATTCGTAGAGAATTCCTATGATACAAGCGGAGACAAAGTTGAAAGTGGCTGACAATACCGGGGCTAAGGTCATCGAGTGTTTTAAGGTGCTGGGCGGAACCAAAAGAAGATACGCCCAAATCGGGGATATAATCACAGCTTCAGTGAAAGAGTCTGAACCGAGAGGGTCCATTAAAAAGAAGGCGGTAGTTAAAGCGGTGATTGTAAGGCAGAAAAAAGCTCTTAGAAGAAAGGATGGCTCTTACATTCGCTTTGATGATAATGCGGCCGTAATTGTAGAGGGAAAAGAACCGAAAGGCACGCGCGTTTTCGGACCTATAGCCAGAGAGATTAGAGATAGAGGATTTCTTAAAATAGTGTCGCTGGCTCCGGAAGTCTGGTAGTTCTCTACGAATTACAAATCAATTGCGAATGTACGAATGAATAAGGATTGAAATGATGTGCTTGTATGAAAATTGATTCGTATATTCGCACTAAATTCGTAATTCGTGGACAGTTTGTTATGAAAATAAGAAAAGGCGATCAAGTGAAAATTTTATGCGGCAAGGATCGGGGAAAAGTAGGAAAGGTCACTCGGGTCATTTCTAAAAAAAGGAAAGCGTTGGTGGAAGGTCTTAATTTGGTAAAGAAGCATGTTCGTCCTCGCCGTCAAGGAGAAAAAGGTCAGCGGGTCTCCGTTCCGGCTCCGGTTGATTTGTCTAACTTAATGCTAGTTTGTCCAAAATGCGCTAAGCCGGCTAGGGTTGGATTTAGAGTGGAAAAGGGAAATAAGTACCGCGTTTGCAAAAAATGTCAAAGTGAGTTATGACGAAAAATATTTTAAAGGAAAAATATAACCAAGAAGTTGTTTTCAAGATGAAGGAGAAGTTTGGATATAAAAATATTATGGCGGTGCCAAGAATTTTAAAGGTGTCGCTTAACAGCGGGATTGGAAAATATCTCAAGGAGAAGGAAGCGGTAGACGCGATTGTGCAGGATTTTAAGATGATTTCCGGGCAAAAGCCGATCTTAAGCAAGGCTAGGAAGTCTGTCTCCGGCTTTAAGATTCGTCAGGGTCAGGCAGTCGGCGTGTCGGTGACACTCCGAGGAAATCGTATGTGGGATTTTATGCAGAAATTGATTTCGTCAACTCTTCCCAGGTTTAGGGATTTTCAAGGAATTGAGCAAAAGAATTTTGACGATCAGGGCAATCTCAATATGGTGGTGAAGGAACACATTGTTTTTCCCGAAATTACGGCTGAAAATGTTAAGGATATATTCGGAGTCCAGGTAAGCATCATTAACAGCGCTAGAACAAAAAAGGAGGGCGTGGAACTTTTTAGAATGCTTGGATTTCCAATTAGGAATGATTGAAAATTTGAAGACGGTTTAAGATTTAAGATTTACGATTTATGAATTCTGAAATAGAGCCACTCATAAATCATGAATCATAAATCATAAGTCTTAAATTTAGAGAGAGGATGGCAAAAAGTTCAGTTATAGCTAGAGCTAAAAAGAAGCCAAAGTTTTCAACCAGGATAGTTTTAAGATGCTGGCGTTGCGGAAGAAAGCGCGGTTATATGCGCAGGTTTAAGTTATGCCGAATTTGTTTTAGAGAGTTAGCCAGTCAGGGGGAAATTCCCGGAGTAAAAAAGTCTAGCTGGTAATTTACAATAAACAAAGAACAATGAACAATGATTAACAACAATATCGTTTATTGATTATTGCTCATTGATTATTGAGATTATGTTAGATCCAATCAGCGATATGCTCACCAGAATAAGAAACGCGGCGCGGGCCGGCCATCCGGAAGTATCAATTCCTTTGTCGAAACTTAAGCTGAAGATCATCCAAATTTTAGCGGAAAAGAAATTTATAGAAAGTTTTTCTGAAGAGCCCGGCGGAAAACATAAATGGATAAAAGTTGTCTTGAGGTATATTAAGGACGATAGCGGTCGAGTTGTTTCCTATATTCAAGGAATTGAGAGAGTTAGCAGAGAGGGGCGAAGAATATACGTCAGAAAGAATAAAATTTCAAAAACGAAGGGCGGCTACGGTTTTTCCGTTATATCAACTTCAAGGGGAGTTATGGCTGACGATACAGCCAGAAAAGCCGGGCTGGGAGGAGAAATTATTTGTAGAATATGGTAGATTATCATGCTAATCGACGAATAAATGCAAATCAACTAATTGCAAATGATGCAAATGTGTGCTTATAGCGCGTAATAAGTAACTCGTATTCGCATTTATAGATTGGCATTTATTAGCGGATTAGTATCATTGTTATGTCTAGAATAGGCAAAAAACCAATTTCCATTCCGGAGGAAGTAGAAGCAAAGATTGCTGACGGCAAAGTTTTGGTTAATGGTCCAAGAGGATCTCTTGATTTTGAGTTTCATCGGGATGTGGAGATTAAGATTGAAGAAAATGAGATTAATGTAGCAACTAGCAAGAAAACTAAACAAGCTAAAGCCTTATGGGGTTTGACGCGCACGCTGATCTTAAATATGATTGAAGGAGTAACTAAGGGGTTTGAAAAGCGGCTGGAGCTTCAGGGAGTAGGTTATAAAATGGCGGTTAAGGGTAATAAGATTGATATGAGTCTAGGATTTTCTCATCCGGTTGAGGTGGAAATTCCGGAAGGATTGGAGGCTAAAATCGAGAAAAACATTTTGACCATTTCTGGAATTGACAAACAAAAAGTTGGTCAGATGGCGGCTTCAATAAGAGCTCTAAAAAAAGTTGAGCCGTACAAAGGGAAAGGTTTTCGTTATGTTGGCGAGATTGTTAGAAAGAAGGCCGGCAAGAAAGCGGTGGCGACGGAAAAGTAACTTAATCAGTGAGTGGTGACCAATGATCAAAGACCAATAATTTTTTTAAATATGATTGTTAATAAAGATATTTCCAGAAAAAGAAGATCTAAAAGAATTAGGGCGAAGATTTACGGCACGGGTTTACGGCCAAGACTGTGTGTTTTTAGAAGTCTAAAACATATGTACGCCCAAATAGTGGATGACGAGAAGGGAAATACGCTGGTCTCTTTCGACAGTCGCAGGATGAAGGATGCGAGGAATAATATTGAGGCGGCCAGAAAGGTGGGAAAAGAGATCGCCAAGTTGGCTCAAGCCAAAGGGATTAAAGAGATAGTTTTTGATCGAAGAGGATATTGTTATCATGGCAAGGTTAAAGCTCTGGCGGAGGGAGCGCGGGAAGGCGGGTTAAAATTTTGAGGTCTTTACGAATTACGAATCTTTACGAATGTACGAATAAAGGTCTTCGCGGCAGAGTTTTAAATTAAGACATACCTTCTAATTGACTCATTCTTAATATTCGTAAGAGATTCGCCGCCGCTACGGCGGGGTCTCGCTATAGCGGGATAATTTGTAGAGGATAACTGTAATTCTTAGAGGAAACTATTATGGCCAAGAGGAAATTTACCAGAAGAGAAAAACCTGAATTTGAGCAGAAGCTTTTAGAGTTGGCTCGAGTTACTAGGGTTGTTAAGGGCGGGAGGCGTTTTCGTTTTAGAGCCACAATGGCTATCGGAAATAGAAATGGGAAAATAGGCGTGGGAGTGGCTAAGGGGAACGACGTTAGCGAAGCTATTGGCAAAGCTTTTAATAATGCTAAGAAGAACCTAGTCTCGATCAAAAGACACAACAATACAATTAGCTGCCCGATTGAGATAAAGAGGGGAAGCGTAAAAATTATGCTTAAGCCGGCTAAGCCAGGAAGGGGTATTGTGGCCGGCGGTGCGGTGCGGGCGGTGGTGGAGTTAGCCGGAATCAGAGATATAGTCACCAAGTCGCTTGGTTCGTCTGATAAGCTGGGTGTGGCGCGGGCGACAGTAGAGGCGCTGGAGAGAATTAAGATTTTAAGCGGCAGGTAAAGCTGTGATGCTAATCAACGAATAAATTCTAATCTGCGAATTGCGAATACGAGCTATCTCATTACAGGTCATAAGTATGCATTTGCGTCATTCGCAATTAGTTAATTAGCATAATGTTATGCAGATTCATCAATTGAAACTAGATAGAAAGAAACCCCGCAAGCGAATTGGTCGCGGAGGAAAGAAGGGAACTTACTGCGGTCGGGGAATGAAGGGGCAAAAAGCGCGTTCGGGCGCGAGCGTTAACCCTATTTTTGAGGGCGGCCGTTCGACTTTGATAGAACATTTGCCTAAAAAGCGCGGCTTTAAGTCCGGCTATCCTAAAAATCAGATTGTAGATCTATCATCTCTGGATAGAAAATTTAATTCGGGCGATACGATTAATCCTAAAACTTTGCTGGAGAAGGGATTAATTGATAATATAAAAATGAGAGTTAAAGTTTTAGGCGGCGGGGAGATTGGCAAGAAACTGATTGTGGAGAAATGTCTGGTTTCGAAAAGCGCGAGAGATAAAATTGAGAAAGCGGGAGGATCTTTGCGAATTATCCCGCTATAGCGAGACCCCGCCGTAGCGGCGGCGAATTAAGTACGAATATACGAATTATCTAATTATCTAAAAGAATTGTGAATTGTAAATTGTAAATTTGGAATAAGAATATTGAATAGAAAATTCTGTCAGGTAATTCGTAAAAAACATGTGGACAAAAATTCTCCAAGTCTTTAAGATCGGAGAGCTTAGAAACAAAATCTTCTATGTTATGGGGATTTTGGTGATTTTTCGTCTGGCGGCCAATATACCTGTTCCTGGAGTTGACATTGAGCAGTTGCGGAGTTTTTTTGAAAACAATCAATTCTTCGGACTCTTAAATATGTTTTCTGGAGGCGGATTAAGGAACATTTCCATAATGATGCTGGGGGTGGGCCCCTACATCACCGCTTCCATTATTATGCAGTTACTGACGATGATTTTCCCGAAACTGGAGCAAATGTATAAGGAAGAAGGAGAAGCCGGCCGGCAGAAATTTAATATGTGGACTCGCTGGTTTACGGTGCCGCTGGCGGCTCTGCAGACTTTTGGGATGATAAAGCTTTTTCAATCCCAGCACATCATTGGCAATCTGACTGTATTCCAGCTCGGGACTATTATTGTCGTAGCCACGGCCGGAACAATTTTTTTGATGTGGCTGGGCGAGCTTATCACCGAAAAAAATATTGGCAACGGCGTGTCTATCATCATCTTTGCCGGAATTGTTGCTGGTCTTCCTTCGTCAGTGTCGCAGACTGTGTTAACTTGGGATCCGTCCAAACTTTTCACTTATTTGGGCTATCTGGTTTTTGCCGTGCTGGTGATTGCCGGAGTGGTAATTATTACCGAGGGCCAAAGAAACATTCCGGTTTCTTACGCTAAGCGGGTAAGGGGAAACCGAATGTATGGCGGAACTTCCACTCATCTTCCCCTGCGGGTTAACCAAGCCGGGGTGATCCCGATTATCTTTGCTATGTCCATTATGCTTTTTCCGGGAATGATTTCCAGTTTCTTCGCTCACGCCGCTAATCCGACGGTGGCTAACATTGCGTCGATCATTGACGACATTTTCAAAAACCAATGGTTTTACGGAGCGGCTTACTTTATTTTGGTGGTCTTGTTTACCTATTTCTACACCGCGGTTACTTTTGATCCTAAAAATATCGCCGAGAATTTGCAGAAGCAGGGAGGATTTATTCCCGGCATTCGGCCGGGCCATACTACCGCCGAGTATCTTAACCGCGTGCTCAACCGCATTACTTTGACCGGTGCTCTCTTTTTGGGAGCTATCGCTGTCTTGCCGTTTGTTGTTCAAGGAATCACTGGTATTCAAAACTTGACTCTAGGAGGAACCGGACTTCTGATTGTCGTCAGCGTTGTGATTGAAATAATGAAGCAGATCGAGTCGCAGTTGATTATGAGAGACTACGAAGGGTTTTAACAAAACGATTAATTTCCGCTTAATTTCTACCTTATCTCAATGTATTTCAGGAAATTAGGCTGAAATTCGCCTCGCGAAATTAATAGAAATTTATTGTCATTCGACATGAATATCATCGTTCTGGGTCCGCAAGGCTCCGGCAAGGGGACTCAAGCCGAACTTTTAGCCAAAAAATATAATCTCGAGCACATTGATATGGGGAAGTTTTTGCGCGTGGTGGCCAAAGAAAATACGCCATTGGGAAAAAAGATAAACGAGATAATTAATGTCAGAAAGGAATTAGTTGATGACAAGATTTTAAAGAGGGTTCTTCATGTTAAATTGCAGGATCTGCCCCGCGAGAAAGGAATTGTTTTTGACGGAGTTCCGCGACGGGAAGACCAGCGGGAATATTTTGAAGAGGCCTTGCGGGAATTTGGCAGAGAGACTGACGCCGTGATATTTGTAAACATTCCCAAGGAGGAATCCATAAAAAGAATTTCCAAACGCTGGACTTGCAAAAAATGCGGCGCGCCGCTAATTATGGGAATAGATATTAAAAACGGTAAAGAAAAATGTCCCCGCTGCGGCGGAGAAATTCACCAGCGAGCGGATGATAGCCCGGAAGGTGTTAAAAAAAGACTGGCGATATTTAAAAAAGAAACCAAGCCGGTAATTGATTATTATCGCGGTAAAGGTTTGTTGATTGAGATAGACGGGAGACCGGAAATTGACGTTGTATCTAAAAACATAATAAAAGAATTGTCTAAATGTTCCGCAATAAAAGGATGATTGCGGCAAACTCAAAACTAAAAGCTAAAAGCTCAAATCTACAGCTCAAAGCTCAAAACTAGCGCGTAGTTCGCTTTGATTTTTAGGTTAGTTTTAAGATTTAAGTTGTGGTTTTAACATTTAACATTTGCGTTTTGAGTTTTAACAAAACAAGCCTAGCTTATGATTACTATAAAGTTAACCGAAGAGATTAAATTGATGCGCCGGGGCGGGCGGATTTTGGCGGAGACGCTTCAAAGAGTGAGCGAGAAAGTTAGGCCCGGTGTCAGCGCTTACGAACTAGACAAGCTTGCCAGAGAGCTTGTTTTTTCTAGGAACGCCAGGCCTTCTTTTTTGAATTATAATCCAGATGGAGACAATCCTTATCCGGCGGCGCTTTGCGTTTCGATTAACAATGAAGTGGTGCACGGGATTCCAACCAAGGATAAAATAATTAGAGAGGGAGATTTAGTTAAGCTTGACTTAGGAGTAGATTATAAAAAGCTTTTCACCGACGCGGCAGTGATGGTTGGAGTGGGAAAATTGTCGCCGATGGCGGAAAAAATTCTTAAGATCACCAAAGAATGCTTATATCTTGGAATAGATGAGTTGATTGTCGGCAAGCCGCTTTCCAATTATTCCAAAGCGGTTCAAAGGCATGCTGAGAAAAACGGCTTCTCGGTAGTGCGCGATCTGGTCGGTCACGGTGTGGGCTACGCGGTTCACGAGTTGCCGCAAATCCCAAATTATGGCGAGAGCGTTAAGGGAATTGTTCTTAAAGAAGGTATGACTATAGCGCTGGAGCCAATGATTAATGAAGGGAGCTTTGAAGTTGTGCTGGACGACGATGGTTGGACCTATAAAACTCGTGATGGAAAACTGAACGGGCACTTTGAACACACGGTGGCGGTGGGAAAGGATGGATGCGAGATATTAACTGAAATTTAGAGTGTGTTTCTCGTTGTTATCCCGACCGAGCGCGGCAAGCGGATGGATCTGCACGAACTAAGCAGTTGGGTTAATCTATGAGACAATACTTCATATCAGAGTCACTTTCAGGATGATCTGACGAGGAGGGGAGGCGGCAGAGAGGCTCTGGCGAAAAGACGATATAAAAAAATCCCCCAAGCGCCGCGATGTGCGGTGACACGGCGAAGCTTGGGGACGCAAGGGCTTAAAGCCCAAGTTTTTCAAAAATTTCCCCCCACTCCTCCTTGACCGCTCTAAACTTATAGAGGAAAGCCAGAGGAGCGGGAGCGAATAGCC
>CAZIWW010000003.1:20515-23627 GCA_964543275.1 uncultured Bdellovibrionales bacterium
AAATGTCAACACCCCACCGAAAAAAGTCTAGAATAAGCTATTATTTGGGCATAGACTATGGAAAGTCTAAAGTTGGTTTGGCTATGGGAGACAGCGAGACGAGGATTGCCACGATTTATAAGACGCTGGATAATGACAAAAATTTAATGCAGAAATTGGCTGGAATTATTGAGCGGGAAGAAATTAAGAAAGTTATCATTGGAATCCCGAGCCGTATAAATAAGAAAGAAGTGGTTTACGATGGCGAAAGGATGGGAAAGTTTATTGAGGAGAAGTTGGGAGTTAGAGTAGAATATCAAAATGAAATGTTTACCACCAAGCTGGCGCAAAGGCACTTAATTGAGAAAGGAGTGAAAAAGATAAAAAAGTTTGATGATCAGGAAGCGGCTAGAATAATTCTGCAAAGCTGGCTGGATGGACGATCATCGTATAGCACATAGCACATAGCATGGAACTGGAGGTTGGATAAAAAAAATAAATGTGGTAGAATTAGATCAGTTGAGTTTGCGTATTAGAATATCCTAAACCAAGTTCAGGATGACAATTTTGGAATTCAGCATGACAGTTTAGGGATTAAAATTACGTTTTTAGGCCCAGTACGACAGAAATAAAATTTAGGGCAGTAATAGTTTTATGTCAGACTCAAAACCTTACCTTTCCGTAATCATCCCAGCCTATAACGAGGGCGGAAGAAAGGGAAAGGAATTAAGAAGAAACATAAAAGAAATAGGCCGGTATCTTGGCAAGAAAGATATCTCATACGAGGTTATCATTGTTAACGATGGATCGAAAGATAATACAGCCGATGTAGTCAGAGAGATGTCTAGCCTAGTCAAGAAACTTAAAGTGATTGACAGAAAAAAAAATAGAGGCAAGTGGTATTCTGTGCGGGAAGGTTTTATGAAAGCCAACGGCAGATTCAGACTGCTTACCGATGCCGACGGAGCTACCGCTATTGATAATTTAAAAGGCTTTTGGCCTCTGATGAAGAAAGGGTTTAATGTAATCATCGGTTCGCGGGATCTAAAGAAATCACAGATTAAAAAACATCAGCCGATGTATAAAGAACTGCTGGGCGACGCGGGCAATCTTTTAATTCAACTAATGATGGGACTTCGCGGAATTAAAGACACTCAATGCGGATTTAAAGTGCTTTCCGAGCAAGCAGTAAAGGATATAGTTCCTCAAATGAAAGTAGACCGCTGGGGCGGGGATTTCGAGATGCTAATGCTGGCTAAAAAAATGGGTTATGAGATAAAGGAAGTTCCAGTGGTTTGGATAGACGCCGGACAGAGCTTAGTTGGTTTGAAGGGTTATATAAAAACCTTTCAAGAGCTTTTTCAGGTAAAGTGGAGAATGATAAGAGGGAAATATAAATATTAGTGGCACAGATTTAACACAGATTTTGTACCACAAATTCAACACGGATAACGCAAATTAATCTGTGTCATCTTGACTCCTCGTCAGAGTCTCTCGCAGAGGACTCTGACGCAATGGAAAGTGCAGTGTTTCGTCAGAGTCCCTTTTAGGAGACTCTGACGGGGAGAAAAAGATATACAAATACCAGATACAAAATGCAAAAGTAATGGCGGAAGAGAAAAAACAAAAAAAGAAAAATCAAATATCCGAATTAAGGCAGGATATTATTACCGGAGACTGGGTGGTTATTGCCACTGGTCGAGCCAAGAGACTGCAAGACTATATTTTCCAAAAGACGGAATATACGCCAATGACAGAAAAATGTCCCTTTTGCTTTCCAGAAGAAACCGGACAGGAAGATGATGTTTTGGTTTATCGCAGGGAGGATGGTGATTGGAGCCTGCGAGTCTTGCCTAACAAGTACCCGGCTTTTTCCAGAAGCCGAGCGCCTCATCACCGTGAGGAGGGACCTTATTTCTCCATGGATGGGGTTGGTTACCATGAAGTTATCATAACTCGTGATCACGAGCGGCAGATCGCCAATCTCGATCCCATGGAAGTAGCTGAAATTATAGACGCTTATCAGGATCGCTATATCAGCTTGATGAATAAAAAGAGCGTTAATTTTATCGGGATATTCCATAATCATGGCAAAGACGCCGGCGCTTCCATTGAGCATCCTCATTCACAGCTGATGGCAATTCCCATAATTTCTCCGGGAGTGAGATTGGAACTCAATGGCGCGGAGCTTTACTATAAATCTAATCGCAAGTGTGTATTTTGCACTATTGCCGACTGGGAGCTGGAAAGCAAAAAAAGACTTCTCTTTGAAAATGATAATTTTTTAGCTTTTTGTCCATTTTCTTCCAGGGCTGCTTTTGAGATTTGGGTTATGCCCAAAAAACATAAACCATACTTTGAAAGGATAACCAACGAAGAAAAAGTTGATTTGGGTGAGGCTCTGCAGAAAGTAATTTATTCAATTTATCAAGCGCTGGACGACCCGCCCTATAATTTTTATCTACATACCGCTCCCTGCGACGGCAAGGATTATCCTCATTATCACTGGCACATTGAGATTTTGCCAAAGACTTCCACCTGGGCGGGGTTTGAACTTTCTACTGGCGTTGAAATTTCTGCCATCGAGCCGGAGAGGGCGGCCGGGGAATTGAAGAAGTGTTTATAGAATCTATAACATAATTTCTATAAATTTCCACTTGATTCCTACAGCTTCGATATTTCTGAAATTAGTGGAAATTTGCCGCGCGAAATTTATTGAAATAAGATTGTTATTTTTAATATGTTTCATTTTGATTTCGTCTCTTGGTTTCGCGATTTTCCGCCGGAATTGGCAACATTTCTGATTGCTACACTGCCTATAAGCGAACTGCGGGCGGCTATTCCCATAGCCATGAAAGTTTATCACCTGTCTGTATGGTCAGCTTATCTCTGGTCGGTTTTGGGAAACTTGGTTCCGATGATTCTGATAGTGCTCATTATCCAGCCGGTGGCTGAATTTTTGTCCAGACACATTGGATTGTTTGAAAAATTTTTTAACTGGCTGTTTGAGCATACTCACAACAGAGGAAAAGCTAAGTTTGAAAAATGGGGGACGTTTGCCGTTTTTATTTTAACCGCTATACCAATTCCTTTGATTGGCGGTTGGACTGGTCCTTTGGCGGCGTTTGTTTTT
>CAZIWW010000003.1:23727-40320 GCA_964543275.1 uncultured Bdellovibrionales bacterium
CTGGGATAATGGGATGAAAATGAACAAAAAACTTATTGTTGGAAATATGAAAATGAATCCGGTGAGTCCGATTGAGGCTGATCGCTATCTTAATATGCTGGAAAAGGAGTTAAGCAATAAAGATTTTTCCAAAACAGAAGTAGTGGTTTGCCCGCCAGTGATATTTTTAGATAGATTTGTGTCCAGAAAGTTAAAGCTGGTAAAATTAGGCAGTCAAGACGCTTTTTGGGAAAGAAACGGAGCTTTTACGGGAGAAGTGTCGGCGGCGATGGTAAAATCGACGGGCGGAAGTTATGTCATTGTTGGTCACAGCGAGAGAAGGCATTATTTTAATGAGAACGATAGTATTATAGCTCTCAAGCTAAAAGCAGCTTTTAAAAACGGGCTTAAAGCCATTCTTTGCGTGGGCGAAACAGAGGAAGAGAAAAAGCGGGATCAAATTGCCAATGTTTTAAAGAGGCAACTTAAAAATTCGCTTAAAGAAATTAATCAAGCGAAATTAGATTATTTGTCAATCGCTTACGAACCGGTTTGGGCTATAGGGACGAATAGGACTCCAACTTCGGATGAGATTTTAGAGGCTAAATTACTGATTAAAAAAACTTTAGCCGAGATGTATGGCCAAAGATATATGAACAAGATTAGGATTCTCTACGGCGGAAGTGTTAAATCTAATTTAGTGGTTCAAACTTGCCTTGACCCGGCTATGGATGGAGTGTTGGTGGGAAGAGAGAGCTTAATGCCGTATGAGTTTTTGAAAATAGCGGAGTTGGTTGATGAGAATTGACGAGAATTTCGAATAAGAATAAGTAATTTGGAATTTAGGATATTCGCGCAAAGTGCTTTTTCGTTCTTGATTCTCTATTCCCATTCTCAATTCGCAATTCTAAATTTAAAATTCTAAGCATATGCTTGCCAGCGTAAAAAAAATTCTCTTAGACGCCAAAAAAAACGGATATGCCGTGGGAGCTTTCAATACCATGAATATGGAAGTGACCCAGGCGATTATCAAAGCGGCGGCTAAAAAGAAATCACCGATCGTAATTCAAATCACGGAAAATTCTTTAAGTTATGCCGGGGACAGCGTTGCTTGCGAACTGGTTAAAGCAGTAATTGATAAAGAATCAGGAGATGTCCCCATCGGCTTCCATCTCGATCACGGGAAAAGTTTTGACAGCGTGGTTAGGGCTATTGAATTGGGTTTTAAGTCGGTTATGATTGACGCTTCTCTTTCTGACCTGCAAGAGAATATTGATATTACTAAAAGAGTGGTGGAGTGCGCTCATCCCAAAGGGGTGGATGTGCAGGCTGAAATTGGAAGGGTCCCTTATTTAGGAAGAGAGGATCAGGATCCGGACTGGGAGAAAATTATGACAGATCCGGAAGAGGCAAAACAATTAGTTGAAGAAACGGAAGTTGACGCTTTAGCTGTTGCTATCGGCAATGCTCACGGATTCTTTCGGGAGAAATCAGAACCGGACTGGAAAAGGCTGGAAAGAATCAATGAACTTTTGCCGGACCTGCCTTTAATTTTGCACGGAGCCAGCGATTGGACTAACAGTAAGGCTAGCGAAGCCATTAAGCGTGGAGTTGCTTGTTTTAATGTGGATACTGATATCAGAATTGCTTTTAACACAACTCTCTGTCAGTTCGCTCGCGATAAATGCGATATCATCGATCCCAGGAAAATTCTAGCCGAAGCCCGCGATGCGGTGCAGGAAGTGGTGGAAAATAAGATAGATTTGTTTCGGAACGGAAAAACTTAAATATGATGCTAATCTACTAATAAATTCTAATCTGCTAATTGCGAATAGAAATCATTAGCAATTCGCAGATTGGCCCGCTGTCGGCGGACGGGAAACCTTCATACAGGAGCACGTTTGTAACGTGCTACCTTCATTTCTCTCGCTGGAGCACATTTGCAATGCGCTCCTTTTTTGTTTTCTACCATCCACAAAACATAAAAAGCAAGGCATAACCTCGCTCCTTTTTTTGATTGAGCTTTAGGAAATTTGCTTTTTACTTAAAATCTTTATCACTCCCACCGCAATCAGTCCTCCCGCTAAAGCGGTGAAAAGTTGCGGCCATTGCATCATAACTAGCAGAGCGTGGTTAATTTTTATGAGATAAGATGTTAAGGCAAAGAGGAAAATAAATTTGGCGGAAGCGGCCAAGATAATGCCGACCATAGGAGAACGGCGCAGAAAATAAAAGACGGCGATTAAAATAATATTAGAAAGTATTATATAGGGAATTAGCCCAGCCATTGGTGCGGGAAGCAGGCCTCTCGCAAGTGCAATGGATGAAGGGAGAACGGCGACCAGAGTAGCGTTAAGAATCCCAACCCGCCAGACAGCCAGTAGAATAATTGAGTTGACAATGGTTCCGGTAATCCACTGATTGGCTGGCGTGTGGGCGAGGATGGCTGGGAAAATGATTGCGGCAACAATAAAAGCAACAGTCCATAAGATATCTTTGGCTTTATAAGAAACCAGGGGAAAGATAGTTTCAGTGGCGATAATTTTGCCGTCGTTTTTTATTTCTTTCATATTTGCTTAATATTAAACTCAAAACTTAAAACTCAAAGTGCAAAGCCACAATTCAAAACGTAAAACTTTTGACAGTTTTAAGCTTTACGCTGTAGCTTTGAGTTTTGAGTTTTGCCTGCCCGAAGTACAACATCGTTGCAGGCTGGCGCTTTGAATTTGTTTCTAAATCAGCGAACAAATCTTCTTTTATTATAGAAGTTTTATCATTCTTAACAAGTGTGTTAAAATCATAATGTGGATCTCCAAAAAATTCTCCTACAATTTGAGCCAGAGCCAAAAAATATTCTGCGGGCGATTAGGGAAGTTAATCGTAGTCATAGGTATATAAGCGAGGCAGATTGTCAAAAAATTTCCCGCTATTTTTCTATGCCAGTAGCTCGAGTTTACAGCTTGGCCAGTTTTTTTGATTTAATAAAAGTAAAAAAAGAAACCAAGAGAATAATTAAAGTTTGTTCAGGCGGACCGTGTGTTATGAATAGATCGTTGGAAATTATTCGCCAGATTGAGCTTCTGCTTAAGATCGAACTAAACAACGATTCTCATCCCAAAGTGAAGCTGGAAACGATGAGCTGTCAGGGTTTGTGCGATCGCGGACCGGTTATGATGATCGACGATCAGGTTTTTGAGAAAGTAACGCCGGAAGCGGTAGATGATATAGTTTTGAATTATTTATGAAAAACCAAGACGCAAAAACCAAAAACCAAAGATACAAATCAAAGACTAAAAACATCTTTCAGTTTTTAGTCTGTAGTTTTGGTTTTTGACATTTGATCTTTGGTTTGAGCAAATGCAGATTCTCACTAAAAACTGGGATAAAATAAATCCCCTTGATATTAATACCTACATTCAGCAAGGCGGTTATGAAAGTCTCCGCAAAGTCATCCGCAAGATGTCGCCGCAGGATGTTATTGGCGAGGTGAAAAAGTCCGGACTTGCGGGAAGAGGCGGGGCTGGTTTTCCGACGGCGGATAAATGGGAAATTTCAGCTAAGATTAATTCTGACGAAAAATTTTTTATCTGCAATCTAGATGAATCAGAACCGGGAGCTTTTAAGGATCGAGTTATCGCTGAAAAAAATCCTCATCAAATTATTGAAGGAATTGTGATTGGAGCTTACGCTATTGGAGCTAAAAAGGGATTTATTTATATCAATGGTCGTTACCAGAAGCAAGCGGAAATTTTAAATGTTGCCATAGATCAGGCGAGAGTAAAAGAGTTTTTAGGCCAAGGCATAATTGGGAGCGCTGTTGATTTTGATTTGGAGATTTTCGAGGGAGCCGGCGCTTATATTTGCGGGGAGGAAACCGCGCTTATCAATACAATTGAAGGAAAACGCGGGGAGCCAAGGGTTCGCCCGCCTTATCCGCCGTGCTCCGGGCTTTTTGGAAGACCGACGGTGGTTAATAACGCCGAGACGCTAGCCAACGTTCCGTATATTATTAAGAGAGGCGGTAAAGTTTATTCCGAGATCGGGTCAAAAGTTTCTCCAGGAACGAAACTTTTTTGTTTAACTGGAGCTGTAAGGAATAGGGGCGTGATTGAAGCGCCGCTGGGGATAACTCCGCAAGAACTGATTTTCAATTCGCTTTACGGCGGTGGGATGGATAATGGAAAAGAATTTTGGTTTGCTCAAATCGGAGGATCGTCGGGGCGTCTGATGCCGACCGGCAAACTGGATCAGCCTCTGGTGTATGGTTGCGACAGCGAATATCCTCTGGGGTCGGGAGCTATTATGGTTGTTGATAAATCGGCTGATATAAAAGATCTTCTCTATTCCTGGGCGGATTTTTTTCATAGGGAATCATGCGGGAAGTGCGTTCCTTGCCGAGAAGGAACTTATCAGTTGTGGGAAATTGCTAAGCGGCTTAGAAATAACGATCTGCGATTACGGGATAAAAAGAACATCGATGATATTCTTTGGACACTTTCTAGCACAACGTTCTGCCCGTTTGGAAATTTTGCGGCGACAGCGTGGAGGGATGCGATTGATATGTTCGATAAGAAAATATTCGGGTAGTCTCTACGAACTACGGACTTCTCTACGAATTACGAATCGCTTACGAATATACGAATGAATGAGGATTGAAACGATGTGCTTGTTAAAAATTAATTCGTATATTCGTACAAAATTCGTAGTTCGTAGAGAATACCATGCAAATAAAAATAAACAACAAGCTATACGAAGCTGACCTTGGCGAAACTATTCTCGATGTTTGCAGGAGAAACAATATTCGCATCCCCACTCTCTGCCATCACAGCGATCTTTTGCCGTCGGAGGGAATGTGCCGTATGTGCTTAGTAGAAACGAATAAGTCTAAGCGCTTGGTGCCGTCTTGTCAATTCAAAGTTTGCGAGGAGTTGGAGGTTTTTACGGAGACGGAGGCGGTTAACCGCGCGCGCAAAGTAAATCTCGAGCTCCTCTGGGCAGATCATGCCGGAAAATGCGCAACTTGCAAGCGCAATGGAAATTGCGAGCTTCAAGATTTGGCTCAAGAATACGACATAGATGAATTTAGATTTGTTCCCCGTCGCCAAGAACTGAAAAGCGGCGATGAATTGGGTCTTCTTAAAGACAATCGGTCGCGTATAGTGATTGATGAAAAGAATCCTTGTTTAGTTCGGAATTCCGAATATTGTATTGAATGCGGAAGATGTGTTAAGGCTTGTCGGAATATTCAGGCGATAGAAGCTTACGGAATGAATTACCGAAGTTCAGGGACTAATATTGGCACTCCATACGAAACGTCGCTGGATTGCATTTTTTGCGGGCAATGTTCAGCGGTTTGCCCAACGGCGGCCATCGTCGAGAAGGATGATACCGAAAAGCTGGAAAGAGTTCTGGCCGATCCCGAAAAAATGGTTATTGTCCAGACGGCTCCTTCGGTTCGTTTCACTTTTTCCGAGGAATTCAATCAGCCTGCCGGAACTTTTTGGGAAGGAAAGTTAACAGCTTCTCTCCGGGAACTAGGATTTGATAAAATTTTCGACACAGTTTTGGGAGCGGACTTAACTGTAGTGGAAGAAGCTCACGAGCTTATTTATCGTCTCAAGCGCGGCGGGGTTTTGCCGATGTTCACCAGTTGTTGTCCCTCCTGGGTTTTGTTCGTGGAAAAATATTATCCGGAATTTATTCCCAATCTTTCTTCGTGTAAATCTCCTCAACAGATGCTCTCTCCGCTTATAAAAACCTATTATGCCAAGAAGGAGAAAATAGATCCTGAAAAAATTGTTACTGTTTCTGTAATGCCATGTGTTTCTAAGAAATTTGAATCTCAAAGAGAAGAGTTGAAAGCCAGCGGATTTCAGGATACAGATATTGTTATTACGGTGCGGGAATTGGCTAGACTTATTCGCCGCAAAAAAATAGACCCTCTTAAATTAAGGGACGGTAGATTTGATCCGGCTCTTGGAGTTACCACCGGAGCCGGGCTGCTTTTTGGCGCCAGCGGCGGAGTAATGGAGGCGGCTCTTCGCACGGCTATTGAATTTTTAACCGGCGAGGAGCTTGTCAAGCTTGACTTTGAAGAGGTGCGGGGAAAGAAAAGTTTTCGTTGCGCCGAGATAAAAATAGATAATCTTAAACTGAAAGTGGCGGTGGTGCACGAGATAAGGAATGCCGGAAAATTATTGGAGGATTTAAGAAACGGTAAGGTTTATTACGACTTTGTGGAAGTAATGGCTTGTCCTAACGGCTGTATCGGCGGCGGCGGCAACCCGATTCCGGTAAATCAGAAAATTCGAAACGCCCGCATCAGAAGCGTCATTGAGCGTGATAAAGATATGCCCGTTCGCAAGTCGCACGAGAATCCGGTGCTTAAGAAAATTTATCAGGAATTTTTAGGCGAGCCGGGCAGTGAAAAAGCGGAGGAATTACTGCATACGAAATATGTGGATAGGAAAAGGTGATTTTAAAGTTTGGTTGTAAGAATTTTTAGAGTTATATCTTCGCGCATGCGCGTCAGCTTGATGATTAGAAGTTGTGTTGTTTTACGGCCGATCTGTTTTATGGTTTGGTGAGCTTGACTTGAGATTGTTGCTTGAGATTGTTGTGCTAATTTAAACATATGTTGTTTTTAGCACAACGTAAATAACGTAAATTTTGTTATCGTTATAAATTGAAAAATTTCCTAATTCTGTTTTCGTGAAGCAGTCGTTCTACAAGAAGAAGCTCTACAAAAGGCGCTACTTTGAATATTCCGGCAATTAGAAGAATTTCGTCTTCGCAAGGATAAGGATGAATCCAAACGCTCTTTTGGAGCTGAAGAAAGCCAAGTTCTCTGATTTTTTCACGCAGAGCGTGTCTGGCATTGTTTAATCTAACAGGTATGTCAAAAATTACCACGCGCCATCTACGATCCCACTTTTGCGGCTTAGGTATAGATAGACTTTCTATAGAGGATTCTCTAAACCTGGTTTTGCCTTTTTTGGTCAACTTTATTTGAGTTCTATTGTTTCTTTTTCGAACTATCTCGATTAGTTTTTGTCGTCGGAGGTTGTACACGGCATTTCCTATTTGTTTGTTTGAATAGCGTCGGGAACATCCATATTTTCTAAAGGGGCGAAAGATGTTAGGCGCGAGAGCGCCTGCAAAAGCAATTCCTCCTAACGCGATTGCCATAAGAGCGAATTTTGTTGCAGTTGCTTTAAAGCTATCGTCTTCGTATAGGAGGTATTCAATTTTTTGCTTCAAGTTCTTGTTATAGTTCATAGGATAAATTATGTTAATTTTTTTTATGTTTGTTTGTAGATTACTTGAAATACGGCGCTTGTGTTTAAGCGAGTGCTTGTGCTAATAATAACATATGTTATAAACAGCACAAGGCGTATAAGGTGTATAAGATAAGACACATAGAAGTTAGGCGGTTTTTAAAATTAAAGAATTGGTTTTATTAACTGCTTCACATAATACGGGAATACAAAAGCCCTAAAAGGCTTTATGGGAGTTTATAAAAGCTCGTGATCTAAATTGTCGCGGTGGCGCAAAACGATCACGAGCTATTTTGTATTGTGAGGTTTTAACTTAATCGATTTCTCCGCTGGCACACTAATCCGGAGTCTTTTGAGGCTTCTACTTTTAATAGGTTATATGGTTGGCGGACTGGACGAGACTCGAACTCGCGACCCCCGCCGTGACAGGGCGGTGCTCTAACCAACTGAGCTACCAGTCCATATTTATCATATTTATGTTGCAGGGACGATCCAGCCGGGGCGGGACGGTCTTCTGCGTGACAGGCAGACGCTATAACCAGCTGAGCTGCGCCCCCGCCTAACGAAGATTAAATATGTCGAGAAAAATTATTTTTAATTTTTGTACCATGGTAGAAATTCAAACTCTCGATATTGGGCTTATGAGTCCCACGCTCTAACCAACCGATCTACCAGTCAAAATATTTTTATTGTATTTTTTGCATCAGGAGCGGGATTTGTTGTAGCGGCGAGTGGAGTTGAACCACTGACCTTGGGCTTATGAGTCCCACGCTCTAACCAACTGAGCTACGCCGCCAATTTTCACAGGCTTATGCCTTTACCCGTCTCCGGCGAGAGCTTGACCGTTTTAATCAATTGTCTGTCTGTCCGTCATAGCTTTAGCGACGGCGGGAGCTATCCCAGCATAACTATAATGTAGAATGAAGAATTAAAAGTGTAAAATTTTTGATTAACACCAACACTAGCAGGTTTTCTATGCCAGCTTTAATAATTTTTTGCGGACGCTTGTTGCGGGGGTAGGATTTGAACCTACGACCTGCTGGTTATGAGCCAGCCGAGCTGCCAGACTGCTCCACCCCGCTGCGTAAAGCCAATTTCATTTACAAGCGCTGTGCATGCGTTCGAAACGACTGCTCGGTATTGTAGCTGTTTTTTTAATTTTTGTCAATTGGTTGTTCAGTTGTCAAATTATGAAAAATTTGCTAGAATGGCGAAAGCTAGAGAATCATAAAAAATCAAAAAATGACAATTCGAGGATACCTCTGGGGAATGCGCTTGAGCACTCTGGCGGCGCTGGCAGCTTTGGCGCTAGTTGTTTATTATGTCGATCCAGTTCGCGACGGCTTGTTAGGGCAAACACTTCTTTATGTCAGTTTGTTTTTTTCAGTCACGGGGATGGCCACTCTTTTTTTGTTTTGGCTAAGGCGGAAATTTTCCGGGAACGAAATTGTTTTCACTAACGTTGGAATAAGTTTTCGCCAGGGGATGTTGGTTTCACTAGTGGTGATAATTATGTTTATTCTACAGAGCTTTCGATTGCTAGTTTGGTGGGACGGGTTGTTGGTAGCGGCCGGGATATTGTTGGTAGAATTGTGGTTTTTGTCGAGATAAGTAGTCTCTACGAACTACGAAAAAATTACGAAAATACAAAAGTTTGAAAATATTCTGCACACTTAGAATTCAAGCTTTGGCGCAACTTCGTATTTTCGTACGAATTTCGTAGTTCGTAGGGATTGCCCGTAAATTTTTATGCCAAAAAAGGTTAAAGAGTCAAATAAATCCGACTATACCGCTAAATCCATCCAGGTCCTGGAAGGATTAGAGCCGGTGCGCAAGCGTCCGGGGATGTATATCGGCGGGACTTCGGTTGAAGGACTGCATCATTTGGTGTGGGAAGTGGTCAATAACTCTATTGACGAAGCGATGGCTGGTTATTGCAAAAATGTCGTAGTCGAACTGCTCCCGGAAAATTTAGTGCGTGTTTCCGATGACGGACGGGGAATTCCGGTGGAAAAGCATCCGCAGACTAAAAAGTCCACTCTGGAAACTGTAATGACTAAACTTCACGCAGGTGGTAAATTTGGCGGAGAGGGGTATAAAATTTCCGGAGGACTGCACGGAGTTGGTGTCAGCGTGGTTAACGCTCTTTCGGCTTGGTTTAAGGCGGAAGTTCATCGCAATGGAAAAATTTGGATCCAGGAATACAAGCGAGGAAAAGCTTTGGGAAAAGTTAGGACGAGCGGCAAGGCGAAAGATGCGGGAACGATTATAACTTTTCAGCCCGATCCGCAGGTTTTTCCAGAGGTAGATTTTAATTGGAATAAAATTATAGAGTATCTGCGCCAGCAGGCGTATCTTACTAAAGGCGTCAACATCAGAATTTACGACAGGCGGGAGGTTAAGGGTGAGAAGGATATTTACAAGGAAAAACGTCAGGGGTTTTGCTTTGACGGGGGGATCGTTTCATTTATTAAATTTTTAAATCGCTCCAAAGAAGTCAAAAACCAGCGTCCGTTTTATGTTGAAAAAACGGTTGACGATGTTTATGTGGAAATCTCTTTTCAGTATGTGGATGGGATTAAAGAGCATCTTTACTCTTTTGCCAATAATATTTTCACCGTTGAAGGCGGAATGCATATGACCGGCTTCAAGTCGGCGTTAACTCGCATCATTAATGATTACGCGCGAAAGAATAATTTGATTCGGGAAAAGGACGGCAATCTGACCAGCGACGATGTGATGGAAGGACTGACGGCGGTAGTTAGTGTCAAGCTTAGGAATCCGCAGTTTGAGGGTCAGACTAAAGCCAAGTTGGGAAATGGTGAAGTAAGGGGAATTGTCTCGGCGGTTATGTCCGAAGGATTGGCGGATTATTTAGGAAAAAATCCGGCTGACGCCCGAGCCATTGTCGGGAAATGTCTAATTTCGGCCCAAGCTCGCAAGGCGGCTCAAGCTGCCAAGCAGGCGGTAATTCGCAAAGGGGCGTTGGAAGGAATGACGCTTCCGGGGAAATTGGCTGACTGTTCCTCGCGCGACGCTTCTAAGTCGGAGCTGTATATCGTGGAGGGAGACAGCGCCGGAGGCAGCGCCAAACAGGGACGCGACAGAAATTTCCAAGCTATTCTTCCTCTGCGGGGGAAAATTCTCAACGTGGAGAAGACCCGGTTGGATAGAATGCTTTCCTCCAACGAGATTAAGTCTCTGATAATCGCTCTGGGGACTGGAGTAGGCGACCAGCTTGACATAGACAAGCTTCGTTATCACCGGATTATTATTATGACGGACGCCGATGTGGACGGATCGCACATCCGGACTTTGCTGTTGACTTTGTTTTACCGCCACTTCGAAGAAATTATTAATCGTGGCTATCTCTACATAGCCCAGCCGCCGCTTTATAAAATCCAAAAGGGCAAAGAGTTCCACTACGCTTTTAACGAAGAAGACAAAGAGGAAATCATTGGGGAATTTTTGGACAAGTCCGTCAAGGAAAAGAAAAAAGTAAAAGTCGAGTTAACCGAGGAAGATGAGAAAGCCGCCGGCATCAGCATCCAACGCTATAAAGGTCTTGGAGAAATGAACCCGAAACAGCTTTGGGAAACCACTATGGATCCGGCCAATCGAGTGATGTACCAAGTAGTCATCGAAGATGCCAAAGAAGCCGACCGTGTTTTTGATATCTTGATGGGCAACGAAGTTGAACCTCGCAAGAAATTCATTCAAGCAGGGGCGAGGAATGTGGCAATGTTAGATGTGTAGTTAGCTTAAACTCAAAACTTAAAGTTCAAATCTTAAAACTGCGGCGTAAAGCTAAAAGTTGCGGGGGTTGATTTTTATGCTGGGAGTTGACAGGTTTTCTTGTTAATGTATTATTTAGGATAGAAAAGCCCCAAAGGCTTTTTAAAAAAGGCTTGACACGATGCTAATCCGCGATAAATTCTAATCGGCGAATTGCGAATAATGGATTCACGTGTTAGCAAGTTCGCGATTTGTAGATTGGCATTTATTAGCGGATTAGCATAGTATTTGAAAAGATGAACAAAATTATCGCTTTCGTCAAGGAAGCTTACGTTGAATTGAAAAAGGTTAACTGGCCGACACGAGAGCAGACTATTAAGTTTACTGGCATGGTTATCGGAGTGAGTTTGGTGGTGGCGGCTTTTTTAGGATTGTTGGACTGGGGATTTGGAGAAGCGATGAGGGAATTTGTGATTGAGTAGATCTCTACGAATTATGCAACTCCTCCACGAATTACGAATTTTGTACGAATATACGAATCAATGCAACATCAATACCGACCTATGCTTAGCATTAATCTTGAAAACAAATTCATTCGTATATTCGTAAGTGATTCGTAATTAGTAGAGAAGCACTCATGGCTAAACAAACGCAACATCATGGTCGGGCTTGGTATGTTTTGCATACTTACTCTGGCTATGAGGACAATGTGGCTAAAAATCTTCGGCAAAGAATAGAATCCTTGGATATGCAGGATAAGATTTTTGAAGTGCTGGTTCCAAAAGAAAAGAAGATTAAGATAAAGAACGGCAAAAGAACAGTGGTGGAAGAGCGAATTTTCCCAGGCTATGTTTTAGTGGAAATGATTGTAACCGACGATTCCTGGTATGTGGTGCGCAATACTCCCAATGTTACCGGGTTTATCGGATTGGGCACAACCCCAACTCCTATTGTGCCGGAAGAAATTGAAGCAATGAAGAAGATAATGGGTGTGGCAGAGCCGAAGTATAAAATTGATGTTGTTCGCGGGGACGCGGTGAAGATTACTGATGGACCTTTTAAAGATTTTGACGGGAAAGTTGACAATATAGATGAGGAAAGGGGGAAAGTTAAGGTTTTAGTTTCCATATTCGGGAGAGAAACTCCGGTGGAGTTGGATTTTTTGCAGATAAAGAAAATATAGTAGGTCTCTACGAATTACGAATCAATTACGAATATACGAATGAATTTTAATTCGCGCTACAGTAAAAATTTTCATTGATTCGTATATTCGTACAAAATTCGTAATTCGTAGAGAAGCACTTATGGCTAAGAAAATAAAAACAGTTATCAAACTGCAAATCAAAGCTGGTCAAGCCAATCCGGCGCCCCCTGTGGGCCCGGCGCTGGGTCAGCATGGCTTGAATATTCAGGATTTCTGCGTCAAGTTTAACGAAGCTACTAAAGATAAAACAGGAAATGTTATACCGGTTGAGATATCCGTTTACGAAGATCGCAGTTTTGATTTTGTTTTAAAAACTCCTCCGGCGGCGGATCTTCTAAAGAAAGCGGCTAGGGTTGAAAAGGGGGCGGCTGATCCGCTTAAGGATAAAGTTGGGAAAGTTACTAAACAGCAAATCAGGGAGATTGCCGAAATCAAGATGCCGGACCTGAACGCTAACGATGTTGAAGCGGCGGAAAAAATTGTGAAAGGGACTGCAAGGAGTATGGGTATAAAAGTCGAGTAAGTCTCTACGAGCTACAAAGTAACTGCGAAAATACGAAAGGAGCAATTGGTATTAATTTTTTTCTTTCTTTGTTTTGTTGGATTTTCTATATTTGTATAAATTTCGTAGTCCATAGATAGAAATCTATGATTAAGATGAAAAGTAATCAACTATCGATGACCGATGCTATTGCTGAAGTTAAAAAATCCGCTTCCGCTAAATTTGACGAATCAGTCGAAGTGCATATAAGGCTTAACATTGATCCCAGGAAGAGTGATCAACAGACGCGGGGCGTGGCGGAGCTTCCGCATGGAACCGGCAAGAAACTGCGCGTCGCTGTTTTTACCAATATCAGGAAAAAAGAGGCCGAAGATGCCGGGGCGGATATTGTAGGCGACGAAAGTTTAATCGATGATATTAAAAAGTCCGGCAAGATTGACGCCGATGTGGTTATAGCTACGCCTGATATAATGCCTAGGCTGGCTCGGATCGCTAAAATACTTGGCCCAAAAGGGTTAATGCCAAATCCCAAGAATCAAACCATAACAGAAAAGGTCAGTGAGACGATTAAATCGCTGAAAAAGGGTCGAGCCGTTTTCAAAAACGACGACAGCGGAAATATACATCAGGTAATTGGCAAGGTTTCTTTTGAAGAAAAGAAACTGGAGGAAAATTTTAAAGCTTTTGTGGACGCGCTTAATAAAGCTAGACCGGAAGCTGTTAAGGGGAAGTTTATAAAAAGTATCGCGGTTTGCTCTACGATGGGAAAGGCGAGCAAGGTTGATCTTAACATATAAGTTTGGTTTATTCGCCCGGTTGGTTTAGGTTAACTGGGTGTTTTTTTGGTTTTGGTATATCTGACAATCTATTTATCTGCGACAAAAAGATAATCGCTTTTAAATCCATTAAAATTATGTTGAATAAACAAAAGCTGGTTATAGGATTGGTAGGCGAGACTGGGTCTGGAAAAGATACTGTGGCGGAGTATCTTAGGGATAAGTATAATGTCAAGCTATTGAGGTTTTCCGATCCGCTTCGCGATGTTCTGAAACTTTATTTCAACAGCTTTTCTAAAGAGGATATGCAGTGGCTGGCGATGGAATTTAAGAAACGTTTTGGAAAAGACATTCTTTCCAAGGGGCTTCGCAAAAAAATTGAAAAGATAAGAAACGGTTCTCCGGTAGCAGTTAATGGAATCAGATTTTTTGAAGATTATGATTTTATAAAAAGCTTTCCCGACGCTTATGTGATTTATACCACTTTGGACAGCAAGTCACGCTGGCAAAGAGCATTCAAACGCGGCGAGAAGTCAGATGACGCCGCGAGTTACGAAAAATTTTTAGAGTTGGAAAAATCTCCTACAGAAGTTCAGATACCAGCTATCGGCAAAAAAGCTGATTTTAAAATAGAAAATACTGGGACAAAGGAGAAGCTGTTTCAAAAAGTGGATGAAATTATAACTAAATTAATAAAAGAAAAATGAGTTTGGGATGTATTATTAAATATAAATGGACGCGCGCATAACGAGATATATTAAGTAACACATTAGCGATTGAAAAATAAGGGTTGACAACACTTTGTCGAGGATGTAATATAAACAAAAGAACTGGTTGGTCAATAACAATAAAGGATTGATTCGATTAACGTAATGCCAATTTTATGATGAAAATATCTAAAATTCTAGGAGTGAGAAGCGGATGAAGTTTTAATTTTGGTTTTTGTCTAATTAATCCGCTTCACAAAAGCGGGTTTTAATTTGTTTGGCGCTGAAACATTAGTTAATAATTTATTTTTAGCTGTTGTTTCCGCGTCACATGGCACTTTGACAAGTGAATAACAAGCCGAATCGGTATTTTATCAGCGTGTTTTAGCGCGGAAAGGCGATAAAGTATCAAGAGGCTTGAAAGCAATTAGTGATTACTAATTGTCGGTCAAACTCGTTCGCGAGACGCGGGCGGGTTAATTGTGATTATAATAGAGCGGTAAATTACTCATAGCGTATGGCGGATGCCTTGACTAAAGCAAGCGATGAAGGACGTAGCGGGCTGCGATAAGCCTCGGGGAGCTGCCGAGCAAGCTTTGATCCGAGGATTTCCGAATGCGGAAACGCAGTCGTTCGTGTCACATTGAATGCGACACTCACTCCAGTTAAAAGTTCAAAATTAAAAGTTTAAAGTTGAGGGTGCCTGACTTAGTCAGACGAATTAATTTTATAAATTAAAATCATCGCGCGTAGCGGGACACCAAAACTTTTCACTTTACACTTTAAACTTTTAACTCCATGTTGATTTAACAGATTGTCGTGAATAATGTGGCACGAACGATTACTGCTATCTGAATTCATAGGATAGCAGAGCGTACCCAGGGAACTGAAACATCTTAGTACCTGGAGGAAAAGAAAACAACCGTGCCTCACTTGCGTTCGGCACGGAATTTCTAATTTCTAATTTCTAATTTCTAATAAATTTCTAATGTCAAAATGTCTAATATCTAAAATTTTTGGTTATTGGTTATTCGGTCATTGGAATTTTATTAGAAATTAGATCAATTAGAAATTAGTCATTCCCGTAGCGAGCGTTAGCGAGGTACGGAATATTCCGTCAGTAGTGGCGAGCGAAAGCGGAAAAGCCTAAACCGTTCGCATCTTGCTTTGCGAGATACGAACTCAAGCGCAAAACTCAAAACGCAAAGCGCAAAACTATTGTGTCGCTTCGCGACGTTATTTTTTAAAATGATTTGCGAGCGTGAGCGAGCACCAAAGTTTTGAGCTTTAAGTTTTACACTTTGAGTTTGAGTGAAGCATCTCGCGTAGCGAGATGCGAGCGGGGTTGCGAGATAATGACGTCCTATCTTGTAAAATGTCGGATATAGTTGCCGATGTTTTACTCGACGGGAGTGAAGTTATCAAATATCTTGCCAGCAGAACACCTCTGGAAAGAGGGACCAAAGAGGGTAATAGTCCTGTACGCGAAGGCGAGGTATCTTCATTGTTGTTATTCTCAAGTAGGGCGGGACCGGAGAAATCCCGTCTGAAGCTGGGGCCACTATAGCTCCAAGGCTAAATATTGCTTTAGATCGATAGCGAACTAGTACCGTGAGGGAAAGGTGAAAAGTACCCCGTTGAGGGGGGTGAAATAGAACTGAAACCATATGCTTACGAAGAGTGGGAGCCGTGCATAGCACGGAATTCCTAATTCACCTAATTCCTAATTGACCTAATAAATGTCCAATGTCCAATGACTAATGTCTAAAAATATTTAGTCATTAGAAATTTGGATTTTGGAATTTTATTAGAAATTAGAAATTAGAAATTAGAAATTCCGCGCTGTGCGCGGTAACCGCGTGCTTTTTGCAGAACGAGCCAACGAGTTAGTTCTGTGCCGTTGGCTAAGCTATTTTAATAGCGGAGCCAAAGTGAAAGCGAGCCTGAAAGGGCGTCTATAATGGCGCGGACTAGACCCGAAGCCGGGCGAGCTACATATGAGCAGGGTGAACCCCGAGTAAAGTCGGGGGGAGGCCCGAGCCCTAGCGTCGTTCAAAGCGCAGGGATGACTTGTGTGTAGAGGAGAAATTCCAATCGAGCTCGGCCATAGCTGGTTCTTCCCGAAATAGCTTGAGGGCTAGCGCTGGATAAACTAACCGCGGGAGGTAGAGCTACTGAATGAGAGGTCGTGGAGCAATCCTAGGCTTCTCAACCAAACTCCGAATGCCCGTCGGTTTTACTCCGGCAGTCAGAACGTGAGGGCTAAGCTTCATGTTCAAAAGGGAAACAGCCCATGACCGCCGTTTAAGGTCCCTAAATCTATGTTAAGTGGCAAAGGAAGTGAAATTTCCCAGACACCTAGGAGGTTGGCTTAGAAGCAGCCATCCTTTAAAGAGTGCGTAACAGCTCACTA
>CAZIWW010000004.1:0-1379 GCA_964543275.1 uncultured Bdellovibrionales bacterium
GCCGCTCTGACAATAGAAGGCGGGGAGATTCCGGACGATGTTCTGCTTAAAGATGATGAAGGCAACGTGAACTTGGCGGGCGTCTTTGAAGCCGAGGGAGTGGTGGCTGGAGCTTACGCGGTCAAGAATAACGAAGAGGCGCCGACGGTGGGAGAGGCGGTGATTCTGCCGGCGCCGCGCGATGAGGACGGGGACGGTTTTGACGATCGAACCAGCCAGCCAATGCCGGTGGATGAAAACCAAGATGGGTTTGACGACGCGACCAAAGAAAAAATTCCGGACGGCAAAACAGTTAAAATTTTGACGCGGGCGGTGAGCGCCAACTCCAAGATATTTGTGACAGCCGGCCGCCCGGCGAAAATCGGCGTTGTTGAAGTTGCGCCCGGCGAGGGATTTGTGATTGAAATTGACGAGATAGTGAGCGAGGAGTTGAAAGTAGATTGGTGGTTGGTGGAGGAAAAATAGTTTTAGGTTTCCTAAGTTTCTTATGCAACCCTACAAAAAACTTTTCACCTTTTGGTTTTCGGTTTTGATCTACGACCGGACGGTGGAGTTTTGCGAAAAAAGGATTAAGAGCTGGAAGCTCAAGGAGCAAATGGAAGGCGCGGCGCGAAGCGGGAAGCAAAATATTGTCGAAGGCTCGGACAATCTGACAACCTCGCTCAAAGTCGCGATCAAACTCACAGGTATTGCCAAAGGTTCGCTTGAAGAGCTGATTGGCGATCTCGAAGATTTTCTGCGACAGCGAGGTTTTTCGCAATGGGAGAAAAATGATCCGCGTGTTCTTGCTTTGCGCTCGAGGAGCGCAAAAGTCGTAAGGAACTTAAGCGCCTTGAGGGACCTACGACTTTTGCGGCAACTGCCGTTGCCGCAAAAAGAGGAAGACGCCGCTAATTTTCTTCTTACTCTTTGTCACCAGACAACTTATCTTCTCAATCGCCAAGTTGAGAGTTTGAAAGCAAAACACCAAAAGGAAGGAGGTTTAGCGGAAGAACTTTATCGGAAAAGAACAGAATTTCGACGCAGGAACCTTAAGTAACTTAAGAACCTTAGGGGTAAAAATTTTCGAAAATTTTTATAGCTTTTGTTGACTTTTTCCTTCTTTCCCGCCAAAATGAAAGAGTGGGGCAAGAAAAAAAACCAAAACCAGACAAATCCTGGTCGGCTGTTTCTTTGGCGTGGGAATTGGGATATACCATTACTATCCCGCTTGTTGCGCTGGCGCTCTTGGGCAGGTTTTTAGACAAAAAAATGGAAACTTCGCCCTGGATTTTCTTGGGAGGAATTTTGCTGGCGGTAATTGTAAGCAGTTGTTTGGTGTATAGGAAAACGAAGAAGATAATTGAGTTTTAATCTCGATTTCAGCGATTAATTTCTAT
>CAZIWW010000004.1:1479-37511 GCA_964543275.1 uncultured Bdellovibrionales bacterium
TTAATTTCTATAAGTTTCTGAAATAAAGCAGAAATTAGTTGCTATAATTCCAAGCCTATGAACATCTCCATCGCTCCCGAAATATTATTTTATATCGGATTCTTTCCCGTCACGAATACCGTCGTTGTAACTTTGGCTGTGAGCTTGATTATCATCGCCGCTTCGGTTATACTTAAAAACAGGATTAGTTTAGTCCCTAGGGGCTTCCAAAATATCATCGAGTCCGTTTTAGAAGCCCTTTTAAATTTGGTGGACAGCGTTACGCAGGACAGGAAACAGACCAAAAAGTTTTTTCCGTTAGTTGCCACCGTTTTTATTTTTGTCATCCTTTCAAACTGGGTGGAAGTCCTGCCGGGACTGGGGACCATCGGCGTTTACGGCGAGCACCACGGAGAAAAAGCTTTAATTCCTTTTATTCGCAGCGGATCGGCTGATCTTAATCTCACTTTGGCGATAGCCTTAGTGAGCGTAATCGGCACTCAAATTTTAGGCATTGCCGCTATCGGCGCGGCCAAGTACGCCAAGAAATTTTTTGTCAGTCCTTTGCGCAAGCCGTACGTGGTGGGAACATTCGTGGGAATTCTGGAGCTGGTGTCCGAAACGGCTAAGATTATTTCTTTTTCTTTCCGGTTATTTGGCAACATTTTTGCCGGTGAGGTTCTGCTGCTGGTGATGCTGTTCCTGGCGCCCTATTTTGTTCCTCTGCCGTTCCTGTTTTTGGAATTATTTGTGGGATTTGTACAGGCGCTGGTATTTGCAATGCTGACCTTAGTGTTTTTAAAGATGGCGGCGACGGAAGCGGCGCATTAAGCTCTAGACAATTAATTTCTACCTAATTTCCGCTTAATTTCTATAAAGTTTCTGAAATAAAGTAGAAATTTGCTTCGCGAAATAAAGTAGAGATTAATCGTTTTAGAAAAAGTAATTAATTTCTCTTATTTTCTTATCCGACTCTAAAAATTATCTCCCAGTCGAGATTAAGGGAATAATGGGAAATAAAAAGTTATGGAAGAAGCCAAAGAAGTGTCTCAAGGAATTTTTGGGAACATTGAGGCGACCAAGTCTATCGCCGCGGCGCTGGCTATCGGCATTGGCGCTCTAGGCCCGGCGCTGGGAATTGGCAAACTAGCTTCCAAGGCCATGGAAGCCATTGGCCGCAATCCGGAAGCGGCGCCTAAAGTGC
This sequence comes from uncultured Bdellovibrionales bacterium, assembly GCA_964543275.1. GTDB lineage: Bacteria > Patescibacteriota > Minisyncoccia > Moranbacterales > UBA11712 > CAZIWW01. The sequence continues at coordinate 2,663 of CAZIWW010000004.1, forward strand.
AAACGGCTATGATCTTAGCCATCGCTTTCGCCGAGGCCATCGCCATTTACGCGCTGGTGGTGGCGCTGATTATTAAATTTGTGTAGTTTTCAAAGTCAAAACGCAAAACTCAAAAGTCAAAGCCGCAACTTAAAACTCAAAAGTATTTACTTGAAAAGTTTTAAGTTTTGCGTTGTAGTTTTGAGTTTTGACATTTGATTTTTGAGTTAACGTTTTTTATGTCCGAGCTTTTTACTAAACTAGGTATTAACTGGAAGCTATTAGTTGCCCAGGTTGTTAATTTTTTGATTTTGCTTTTGGTGCTGTATAAATTCGCTTATGGGCCGATTTTGAAAATGCTCGAGAAGCGGACTGGTAAAATTGAGAAAGGGCTGAAGGATGCCGAGGCGGCTGAAAAAAAGCTTAAAGAGAGTCAAAAAAAACAGGAAGAAATTTTGAATAAAGCTCGTCGGGAAGCGCAGGACATTATGGAAAAAGCCCATGCCCGAAGCGAAAAAACCAAGAGCGAAATTTTAGCCGAAGCTAAAAACCAGTCGGATAAAATTATAGCCGACGCCAAAGTTCAAATTAAACAGGAGAAGGAAAAGTCCGTGGTGGAGATTAAATCGGAAATCGGCGGCTTGGTAGTGGCGGCAACGGAGAAAGTATTAAGCGAGAAGCTGGATGAGAAGAAGGATATGGAGATGATTGAGTCGGTGATTAGGAGAAGCGGCGCGAAATACGACAATTAATTTCTGCTTAGTTTCAGCGGCGAATTTCTACTTTGTTTCGGAGATACATAGAAATTAAGCGGAAATTAGATAGAAATTAATTGTCTGTAATTCTAACTTTTGCCATGAAAATAACCACTAAGCAATACGCTCGAGCTTTATACGAGTTGACCAGAGATAAGCGAAAGGCCGAGGTAAAAGAAGCTGTCTCGAGGTTTGTTAAGCTTTTGGCGCGAAGCAATAAGCTGAAATTAGCGGACAAGATAATTGAGCAATTTTGCGAAATTTATAATCGGGAGCATAAAATCGTCGAAGGCGAAGTTGTAAGCGCTCGAGAGCTGGACGAAAGATTACTTGAAGAGATAGAGAATTCTGTTCGGGAAAAGTACAACGCTGAAAAAGTTTTTTTGGGAAATACGGTGGATGAAAGCTTGAAAGGCGGGTTTGTGCTGAAGGTTGGAGATGAAGTGATGGATGGGAGCGTAAAAGAGCGATTAAATGATCTTAAAAGAATTTTGATTAGTTAATGTCAAATGTCAAAGCTCAAATGTCAAAACCGCGACTTAAATGTTAAAGCTGAACAAGTTTTTACATTTAACATGTGGATTTGACATTTAACATTTGAGTTTTGACATTATATTTCTATGAATAAAGATTTTATAATCGAAGCCCTTAAAAAACAAATCGAAGAGTTTAGGGCGGAAGCCACTGTTGAAAAAGTCGGCAAGGTTGTTGAGGTCGGCGACGGGATTGCCAGAGTTAGCGGTCTTTCGGACGTGATGGCCAGCGAAATGCTTGAATTTACGAGTGTATCCGAGTCCGGTAAACATGCGAATGGTCGCGAATCGGTATATGGCGTGGCTCTTAACCTTGAAGAGGACCAGGTGGGGGCGATTATTCTTGGAGAGTGCGAGAGTATAAAAGAAGGCGACGCGGTAAAATCGACGGGCAGAATTTTGTCGGTGCCGGTGGGAGAGGAACTGATAGGACGGGTAGTCAATCCATTAGGCCAAGCCGTTGACGGCAAAGGTGGCATCACGGGTTCACGCGGGTTTGATGCGGATTTAACACAAAAGGCGCAGATTGAGAATCCGCGTGAAATCAGCCAAAAATCTGTGAAAATCAGTGGTTTAAAATATTATCCCATTGAAAAGATCGCTCCGGGGGTGATTGCCCGCGAGTCGGTTAACCAGCCTTTACAGACCGGCATTAAAGCCATTGATTCTATGATTCCAATCGGGCGTGGTCAGAGGGAACTTATTATCGGAGATCGGCAAACCGGAAAAACAGCTTTAGCGGTGGATACTATTATCAATCAGACCGGGCAGGATGTAATCTGCATTTACGTGGCTATTGGACAAAAGGAGTCTAAAGTGGCTCGCTTGGTTTCCGAATTGGAGAAGCACGGGGCCATGAAGCATACTATTGTAGTGATGGCGGGGGCGTCGGACCCGGCCTCGTTTTCTTTTATAGCGCCTTACGCCGGATGCGCGATGGGAGAATATTTTATGGATCAGGGCAAAGATGTTCTGGTGGTTTACGATGATCTTTCAAAGCACGCCTGGGCTTACCGCCAGGTTTCGCTTCTACTTCGCCGTCCGCCGGGAAGAGAGGCTTATCCGGGAGATATTTTTTATCTGCATTCCAGACTTTTAGAGCGCAGCGCCAAACTTAATAAAGATTTTGGCGGCGGTTCGCTGACCGCTTTACCTATTATTGAAACTCAAGCCGGCGATGTCAGCGCCTATATTCCCACTAATGTTATTTCTATCACCGACGGTCAAATATATTTAGAAAGCGATTTGTTTTACAAGGGCGTTCGTCCTGCTCTCAACGTCGGCCTTTCCGTTTCACGGGTTGGGAGCGCGGCGCAGGTTAAGGCGATGAAAAAGGTGGCGGGGAAATTAAGACTGGATCTGGCGCAGTTCAGGGAGCTGGAAGCCTTCGCCCAATTTGGAAGCGATCTGGACGAAGCCACCCGCAAGCAGATAGAACGCGGCAAAAGGACGGTGGAAATTTTAAAGCAAGATCAGTATGTTCCTATGCCGGTGGAAAACCAAGTGGCTATTATTTACGCGCTGGTCCAGGGTTATTTAGATGATGTTCCGGTGGAAAAAATTTCCCGGTGGGAAGCTGATTTCCAAAAATATCTGGAGGATATGAAGCCGGAAGTATTAAATAAAATTCGAGAAAAGAAGGAGTTGACAGAGGAGATTGAAAGCGAATTAAAGAAAGCGGTTGAGGAGTATGAAGATGTTTATTCGAATAGCAGCAATTAATTTCTGCAAATTTCGCAAAGCTAATTTCAATTTTATTTCAGAAATATGCGGAAATTAAGTAGAAATTAGATAGAAATTAATTGTTTCGATTAGTGTTATGGCGGCTGGCACTCGCGAAATTAGGCGCCGGATAAAATCGGTCAACAGCACCCGCAAGATCACGCGGGCTATGGAAATGGTGGCTGCTTCCAAGATGCGCCGGGCCGTGGCGGCTGTTTTAGCAATTCGGCCTTACGCTCACACAGCGTGGGGAATGTTGACCAACTTGGCGCGGGCTTTCGAAAAATACCAGACTGGTTTGCTGGAAGTTCGGGAAGTGAAAAGCATCTGCGTGATTGTTATAACTTCCAATCGCGGACTCTGCGGAGGATTTAATTCACATTTGCTAAAGAAAGTCGTGGAACAGGTGGAAAGACCGACTCTGTTGAAAATAAATCGAGCCGGAACTCGCCGGATTGATTCCAGCGTGCCTGACGAGGAAATTAAAATTGATTTTATAACTGTTGGCAAAAAGGGGGCAACTCTAGTTTCCAAGATTGGCAGGAACATAATCGCCTCTTTTGACGAGCTGACGTATCTGCCTAAAATGGAAAGCGTTGGTGCTTTGGCGAAACTGGTTATGGATGATTATCAGAATAAAAAGTATGACAAAGTGGTTATTGCCTACACCGACTATGTTTCAACTATTGTCCAGCAGCCAAAACTTCGCCAGATTCTGCCGATTTCCAAAATTGATTTGGAAAAGCAGTTGGCTGAAATGGATGTTCATTCCGATGAAATTGGCTTGAAGGAAGCGGAGCTTGAATACAAAGTTGAGCCGGATCCTCAATTTGTGCTGACTCATATCTTTCCGCGTTTGGTGGAGATGCAGATTTATCACGCTATTTGCGAGTCAAACGCTTCCAAAGAATCAGCTAGAATGATGGCGATGAGAAATGCCACCGACGCGGCTAACGATATGGTGGATGGATTAACCTTGGCTTATAACCAGATAAGGCAAATGGGAATTACGCAGGAAATAGCGGAGATCAGCGCGGGAAGGGCGGCGCTTGAAAGTTAGTGTCTCTACGAACTACGAAATGTGTACGAAAATACGAACGAAGTAATACGCATCACAATATTATTGCAGTAAATCTTTTTCGTATTTTCGTAATGTTTCGTAGTTCGTAAAGAAGAAATAAGAACTATCTAGTCAACTTATGAAATTTTTTAGTAATTAAATGACATAGAATACAATTATGAAAAATCTCGGCAAGATATCTCAAATAATTGGTCCCGTGGTGGATGTGGAATTCGAGCGGGATCTCCCGGCGATTTATAACGCGCTGGAAGTTTGTCTGGAAGGCGATAAAAAGTTAATCTTGGAAACCCATCAGCACTTGGGCGGCAATAAAGTTCGCGCTGTGGCGATGGGTTCGACTGACGGACTGCGCCGGCAAATGGAAGTTATTGACACAGGAGCGTCAATTTCTGTTCCGGTGGGGAAAGAAGTTTTAGGGAGAATGTTTAATCTGCTGGGCGAGCCGATTGACGGTATGGGAAAAGTAGATGCGAAAAAGAGATATGCTATTCATCGACCAACGCCTGAATTTTCAAATCAGTCCACCAAAGTTGAGATTTTTGAAACAGGCATCAAAGTAATCGATCTTATCTGTCCTTTTATAAAGGGCGGCAAGGTGGGGCTCTTCGGCGGAGCGGGAGTGGGCAAGACGGTAATTATCCAAGAGCTTATTCGAAATATCGCTTCGGAGCACGGCGGCTTTTCGGTTTTCGCAGGAGTTGGAGAGCGGACGCGAGAAGGAAATGACCTTTATCATGAGATGAAGGATTCCGGAGTTTTGGATAAAACTACTTTGGTCTTTGGTCAGATGAACGAACCTCCCGGGGCTCGCCAGCGAGTTGGTCTTTCCGCTCTTTCGATGGCTGAATATTTTCGAGACGACGAAGGCAAAGACGTTCTGCTTTTCATTGATAACATTTTCCGTTTTACCCAGGCTGGCTCGGAAGTGTCGGCGTTGTTGGGGCGTATTCCTTCTGCTGTTGGTTATCAGCCGACTCTGGCCGAAGATATGGGAAGACTGCAGGAGAGAATTACCTCGACTAAAAAGGGATCGATCACTTCCGTCCAAGCGGTTTATGTTCCGGCTGACGACTTGACCGACCCGGCGCCGGCTACAACTTTCGGACACCTTGACTCAACTGTAGTTCTGTCCCGACAGTTGACGGAACTTGGAATTTATCCGGCCGTGGATCCGCTGGACTCTACTTCCACTATTTTAGATCCCAAAATTGTCGGAGAGGATCATTATCAAGTTGCCCGTGGAGTGCAAAAAGTTTTGCAGAGATATAAAGAGCTTCAGGACATCATTGCCATTTTGGGAGTGGAAGAGTTAAGTGACGAGGACAAACTGACTGTGGCTCGGGCTCGCAAGATTCAGAAGTTTTTATCCCAGCCGTTCTTTGTGGCCGAGCAGTTTACCGGCACCGCGGGGAAGTATGTAAAACTTTCAGATACCATTAAGGACTTTAAAGAAATTTTAGACGGCAAGCACGACGACAAGCCCGAACAGGCGTTTTATATGAAGGGAGCGCTTTAGAGCGCGGGTTAAACACAAATTTGCGCTATATAAATATGTCTAGAATAAGATTTAAAATAATCACTCCCGAACGCATCGTCTTTGAGGATGAAGTTGATCAGGCTACCCTTCCTACAGCCGAAGGTGAAATTACCGTTTTGCCAAATCACATTCCGCTTATTTCTGTTCTAAAATCGGGAGAGCTGATAGTTAAAAAAGGCGGGGAAGAAATAGATATTGCTGTCTCTGGCGGAATCATTGAAGTGCAGAATAATGAGATCACAATTTTGGCTGATACGGCAGAGCGAGCCGAGGAAATCGATGTTAAGCGAGCCGAAGAAGCCAAGAAGAGAGCAGAGGAGCTCAAAAGCAAAAGAATCTTGGCTGACGAGACTCAATATGCGATAGTGGCGGCCAACCTTGAAAAAAATCTTGCGCGGATAAAAGTGGCTCAAAAGTATATGAGAAGAAAAGGAATGAGAATTAGTGGATGATAGCGAGAATGCCGGGTTTTAAAAGGATAAAAATTTTCTTAAAATAAAACGGATGGTGCTGGAGCGATGACTAGTTTCTCTGAAGTGGCTTAAAGCAATTAATGAAATTAACCAAAAGAGAATCAGATGCTTATAATCCGCGCTCTGTTTGCGTGTAATCCAGTAATCTAGTATACTGGATTGTGTAATTATTGAGGGCAAAATTATGGCGGGGAAAGTGAAATATCACGAGCTATCAGAACTCGAAAGAAAAAAATTCCTCGGGGAGTTTTATACCATGGTTTCTCTTCTAAGAAGCAGAGAAGAGGTTAAAAGCTTTTTTAAGGACCTTCTAACTCTTAGCGAGGCCGTAATGATTTCGCGGAGAATCCAGATAGCCAAGATGCTTCTCGGAGGGCATACGTATAGCGATATCAAAAAGAAATTGAAAGTGGGAGGCGGAACCATCAATCAAGTTGAAAGATGGCTAAATAATGGATTTGGCGGATATAAAAAGATAATTAAGCGATGCCAAAGCAATTATGATAGAAAAACCTTTTCAGAAATAGAAGACGCTCCTTTTTCACTTAAGAGAATAAGAAGAAAATATCCTCTGCATTTTCTTTTAATAAATTTACTTGAAAAGGAAAAATAGTTTTGCCAATCCAGTAATCTAGTATACTGGATTAAAGTTTTAATTCCGGAAGATGGCTTGTGCGGTGTTGCAAACTTCTTGATGGAGTCTTCTAGACGGGCTAGGATTAGAAAGTGAAGTAATTAAGATTATGGAAAAATATAATCCAAGAAAAATCGAAAAGAAATGGCAGAAGAAATGGGCCGAAAGCGGGATTTATAAGAATTATAAAAGACCGAAGAAATTTTACGCTTTGGATATGTTTCCCTATCCGTCGGGAGAAGGTCTGCATGTGGGACATACTAAAGGATATGTTGCCACTGATGTAGTTTCTCGGTTTAAAATGCTTCAGGGCTTTAGCGTGCTGCATCCTATGGGCTGGGACGCTTTTGGCTTGCCGGCGGAGAATTATGCCATCAAACATAAAATTCATCCCGAAAAAGCAGTTAGGAAAAATATTGTCACTTTTAAAAAGCAATTGAAAAAGTTTGGTTTTACTTATGATTGGAGTCGCGAGATTAACACCACTGATCCAAACTATTACAAATGGACGCAGTGGATTTTTTTACAGATGTTTAAAAAAGGATTGGCTTATGAATCGGACGAGCCGGTAAACTGGTGTCCCAGCTGTAAAACGGTTTTGGCTAACGAAGACTTGGAGAACGGAAAATGCGAGCGATGCGGGACGCAAGTCAAGCGGAAGAAGATGAGGCAGTGGGTTTTAAAAATGACTGATTACGCTAACAGACTGCTGGAAGATTTGGATAAAGAAAATCTGAATTGGGAGAAGTCCATCGCAGAACAACAGAAGAATTGGATTGGAAAGTCGGAAGGAGCGGTGGTTAAGTTCAAAGTTCAAAGTTCAAAGTTCAAAGTTAAGGAAGACTATTTTTTAGAAGCGTTTACCACGCGGCTGGACACTATCTTCGGATGCACTTACTGCGTGGTGGCGCCGGAACATCCAATTATCAGGAATCAGGAATCAGGAATCAGGAATTATGGAGAAGTTAAAAAATATATCGAGCAAGCTAGTAAAAAAACGGAATTACAGAGAACTGATTTAGCCAAAGAAAAGACGGGTGTGAAGCTGAAAGGCATAAAAGCAATTAATCCTTTTAATGGAGAAGCGATCCCGATTTTCGTGGCGGATTATATTTTGGGAAGCTATGGCACCGGAGCGGTAATGGCCGTGCCGGCGCACGACGAGCGGGATTGGGAGTTTGCGAGAAAATATAAGTTGCCGGTTAAGAAAGTTATAATTTCTGGAGCTCAAAGCTCAAAGCTCAAAATTCAAAGCCACGGCGTAGAGCCAAAAGCTATTAAAGGAACTTTTATCAAAGATGGATTTTTGATTAATTCAGATAAATATTCCGGTCTAACTTCTCAAAAAGCTCGCCAAGAAATGACCGAATGGCTTAAGAAGAGAAAGTTGGGTGGTCCAAAAGTTACTTACAAGATGCGTGACTGGGTATTCTCAAGGCAGAGATATTGGGGGGAGCCGATACCGCTTGTTTTTTGTTCCGCGTGTAAAGAACAAGCAAGAAATTCGAAATTCGAAATTCGAAATTCGAAATTTAGCAAGGGTGAGCTTTTGAATCACGGTTGGGTAGCGATACCAGAGAAGGAATTGCCTGTTGAATTGCCTAAGGTTGAGAGCTACAAACCTACCGGGACGGGCGAGTCGCCGCTGGCTAATATTAAAAATTGGGTGACTGTTAAATGTCCCAAATGCGGCGGACCGGCGAGAAGAGAGACCAACACTATGCCGCAGTGGGCAGGCTCCTGCTGGTATTACCTCGCATATTTGATGCGAGGAATTTCCAATTTCCAATTTCCAATTTCCAAATATAGAGGAGAATTTAATAAATGGCTACCGGTTGATCTTTATGTCGGCGGCGCGGAACACGCCACCCGCCATCTTTTGTACGCTCGTTTTTGGCATAAGTTTTTATACGACATCGGCGTGGTTTCAACCAAAGAGCCGTTTAAGAAGCTGGTCAATGTCGGTCTTATCAATGCCGAGGACGGAAGAAAGATGTCCAAGCGCTGGAATAATGTTATTAATCCGGACGATATGATTAAAAAGTTCGGGGCAGATTCAGTGCGATTATATGAAATGTTTATGGGACCGTTCACGCAAAGCATTTCTTGGAACACAAAAGGAGTGGTTGGAATGAGGAGGTTTTTGGAGAGAGTATGGAAATTGAAATCCCAAATCCCAAATCCAAAATCCAAAATAAATCCAAAATCCAAAATCCAAAATCCAAAAATTGATTCGCTTCTGCATAAGACAATTAAGAAAGTTACCGAAGATATTAAAAGCTTTCGTTTTAACACTGCAATCAGCGCTTTAATGATTTTGCTGAATGAGCTTGAGAAACAAAATACAGTATACTTGGCACATTATACCTTATACTTAATTCTCCTTTCTCCTTTCGCTCCCCACATTACCGAGGAGTTGTGGTCGCGTATGGGACATAAGCGCTCGATATTTTTAGAGAAGTGGCCGGAGTACGATCCCAAATTGATAAAGGAAAAAGAAATTGATTTAGTGGTTCAAATCAGAGGGAGAGTGCGTGACCAGATAAAAGTTTCTACAGGCGTAGGCGAAGAGGAAGCTAAAGAAATAGCGCTTCGGAGCGAAAAAGTAAGAAAACATATCCCGGACGAAAAAGAAATAAAGAAGATAGTTTTCGTAAAGGATAAACTTATTAATTTTGTGGTTTAAGTTCTTGCTTGATGCAAGAAACAGAGTTTTCAGTATACTAGTATACTGAAAACTGAAGAACTATAACACTTAAGTTTTAGGGAAGCGTTTTATGCGAGAGAAAAAAAATCGAATAACACAGGCCGTTATTCTGGCGGCTGGCAAGGGAACTAGAATGCGGCCGCTGACTTATAAAATTCCAAAGCCGATGCTGCCGATTAAAGGAAAACCTCTGCTAGAGTATACATTAGAATCGCTACCGGATCAGATTGAGGAAATAATTTTGGTTGTTAATTACCTTGGCGAGCAGATTAAAAGCCATTTCAAAAATAGCCGCCAAGGCAAAAAAATTACTTATGTCAGGCACGATGAGCTGGATGGAACTGGCGGAGCGGTTTACTGCGCAAAGGATCTTTTAAAAGGTAATTTTTTAGTTTTAAACGGAGACGATTTGTATTTTAAGCCCGATTTAGAAAAACTTATCCGGGAAAAGCTGGCTGTTTTAGCTTACGAAGTGGAAGATCCGACGAAGTACGGGGTTTTAAAAACTGACGAAGAAGGGAATTTGGTTGATGTTATAGAAAAACCCAAAACGAAAGAATTTAGACTTATTAACACCGGCGCTTTCGCCCTTACGCGAGAATTTTTCAATTATGAGCTGGTTTCCATCGGTGGCGGAGAATACGGTCTTCCGCAAACACTAGCTAAAATGGCAGATAAATGTAAGATTAAAGTGGTGCCAGCCAAACAGTGGCTTCCAGTTGGATGTCCCGAGGATCTTAAAAAAGCCGAAGAAGCTATAGTTAACTTTGTGTAGCATTACATGAAAACAAAGGTAATATTTTTGACATGCATTTTACTTACGGCGTTGTTCTTTGCTGACGCGCGGCGGGCAGAGGCCGCAACCTACGATTTATATGTTGACAAAAATAGCGGCGAGTCTGCTGAAGACGGCAGTCAGCAGTATCCCTTTAAAACAATCGGATCGGCTTTGGATTATATTATAGGTAACAATCTCAAAAACAAAAAAGTGTTTATTAAAAATGGAGAATATAAAGAATCGGTGACTCTGGTTAACAACACCAGCTTGTACGGCGAGAGCCGCAAGGGAGTGGTGATAAACGCCAAAGATGAAAAGTATGGTATCCGTTTCAGTTCGACCAAAAGCAAGATTAAGAAAATAACTGTCAAGGGCGGCAGAACTAATCTTAAGGTTAGCAAGAAATCTAAAGTGACTGTAAGCAAATGCAGCATTAGCAAAGCTCGCTCAAACGGGATAAAAATTAATCACAGCAAGTCAGCAGATCGTTATAAATTTGTTTTGCGAGACAGTTCTGTTAAAAAAAGCGGAAAAAGAGGCCTATATATCTTTAAGCGAAAGATAGAAATAGTTGACAGCAAGATTGCTGACAGTGACGAGGAAGGAATAGATATGCATAAGGGTGTCAGGGGCAAGATAAAAAATAATAACATTATTGGAAATGGCGAAAGCGGAATTGAAACTGGCTTCGACAGGACGAAACTTAAGATTAAAAGCAATAAGATAAAAAGCAATAAATCTTCGGGGATTAGCATTCAGTTTCGTTCTTTAGCCGGGAACGGAGAAATTATTCTTGAGAAAAATAAACTTTCCGGCAACAAAAAGTGGGGGGTGCGATACGCTAATTACATTGGCCATGGTTATGGAGGCAAGGCTTTCCAAAAGTTGGTTACGGAGTCGGTTGAGCTTATTAACAACACCATTGCCAATAACAAAAAGGGAGAAGTTTACTATCAATGATCAGTGATCAGTGAACAATGAACAATGATCAATGATCAATGATCAATGATCAATAGAATGAAATTAAACAGGACTGCTTTTTACTGATCGCTTGCCATTGTTTATTATTCATTGATCTTTAGTTACTGATCGCTGAAAACTATGAAGCCTAAAAACATTGTTACCATCGGCGGAGGCACCGGAAGCTTTGTTTTACTTTCCGGGCTTAGAAAGTATCCGGTTAATATCTCGGCTGTTGTTTCTATGGCTGACGACGGAGGATCAACGGGTGTTCTGCGGGACGAGTTGGGGGTCTTGCCGCCGGGGGATATTCGTCAGTGCCTAGTAGCTTTGTCTGACTCTTCGCAAACATTGCGGGAGCTTATGAATTATCGGTTTGGAAGCGGGAAACTTAAGGGTCATAATTTCGGCAATCTTCTGCTTTCAGCTCTGGAAAAAATAAATGGAAGTTTTTCAAAAGGTGTCGAAGAAGCCGGCAAAATTTTAAATGTCAAAGGCGAGGTTATTCCGGTTACGGAAGATAATATATCACTGCGGATGGAGCTTAAGAATGGGAAGTTGTTAAAGGGGGAGCATGAGATCAATCTTAATTTTTCGATCGAAAAAATTGGTATTAAAAAATATTATCTTAAGCCAAAAGCTAAACCCAATCCCAGAGCCATTAAGAAAATATTAGAAGCGGATGTGATCGTAATTGGTCCGGGCAATCATTACTGCAGTGTTTTGCCAAATCTTCTAGTTGATGGAATTAGCAAGGCTATAAACAAGTCAAGAGCCAGAGTTATTTATAACTGCAACTTTGTCAATAAAAAGGGTCACACTGAAAAGTTTAATCTGGATGATTATGCCGATGCGGTGAATCGGGCGCTGGGAAAGAACAGGATTAACTTCGTGACTTACAACACTAAAAAGCCTTTTAGAAAACTTGTTGCTAAATATCGGCGCAAGGGGGAAAGATTGGTCGAGTTCCATGAAGGTAGTTGCGGGGGTCGCAGCTATAAAGTTGTTAAGGCTGATCTTTTGAGTTTGCGGACGCCTAAATTTTCCGGAAACGACACCATTTCGCATATGAGGTCGCTTATTCGTCACGACTCCGGCAAATTAGCCAAGCTTATTATGCTCATTGCCGAACTGGGAAGCTATGAAAATATTATTAAAGAGATAGTCTAATTTATGAAGATTTTTATTGACTTTGACGATGTGGTTTTCAATACGGCGGCTTTTAAGAAAGAGCTGGTTAAAGTTTTTTTAAGAAATGGAGTATCTCAAAAAGATTTTTCTCTAACTTACAAGGATTACCCTACCGTTACGCGAGGAGGCTTAAAAAAGTATAACCCGCTGAAGCAAATCAGCGTTTTAAAAAGGAAACTGAAAATTAGCGACTCTAAAATTAAAAAGGATCTGGATAAGCTTTTGGCGAGTTCCCCAAAATTTGTTTTTCGAGATGCCAAACCGTTTCTTGCTCGCTTTCGCGAAAAAGATCTTTTTTTAATTTCTTACGGCGAGACTGGTTTTCAGCGAAGCAAGATTGTGAATTGCGGCTTGAAGAGATTTTTCAGCAAAATTATTATTACCGACAATCTAAAATCAACGGAAATTGGGAAAATTGTTAAGCGCGGAGGAGAAAGATTTGTTTTTATAGATGATAGAACTACTCAAATTGACGCCGTCAAGAAAAAATTTCCGCAGGCTGTAACTTTTTTTGTGAAAAGAAAAACGGGACGGTTTCGCGATAAGAGAAGTAAGTGCGTGGATTACGAGGTGAAGAGTTTAAGAGAGGTGGCGGAAATAATTGCGGGAATCGAATCATGAAGCGGGAATCAGGAATTGGAGATAGAAGTAATTGAGCTTTCTCTACTTATGATTCCTAATTCATAATTCCAAATTCCTAATTCAAGTCAAATGTGCGGCATTGTAGGCTACATTGGGAAAAATAAAGCCCTCCCGATTTTAATGGACGGTTTGAAACGGCTTGAATATCGCGGTTACGACAGCGCGGGTTTTTCGGTTCTGGAAAATGGAAAAGTGGTTACGATAAAAACGGCTGGTAAAGTCGCTGATTTAGAAGATAAAATTTCGGGGAGAGAGTTAAGGGGACATGTTGGCATTGCTCACACCCGTTGGGCAACTCACGGCAGGCCGTCTTCCAGAAACGCCCATCCCCATTTTGACTGTCGCCGGGAAATTTTTCTGGTTCATAACGGGATTATCGAGAATTATAAAAAATTAAAGGACAAGCTGGAAAGGCATGGGCATAAATTTTCTTCAGAAACCGATTCAGAAGCGCTGGCTCATTTAATTGAGGAATATCATCGCCGCGATTCTTTGGAAGAGTCGGTTAGAAAGTCACTTCGCGCTGTTCAGGGAACTTACGGTTTGGCAGTCGTCAGCCGTCGAGAACCGGGCAGGATAATCATTGCCCGAAACGGGAGTCCTTTAATTTTGGGCGTGGGTAAAAATGAATATATTATTGCCTCCGATGCGGCGGCTATCGTCCGGTATACAGACAGGGTTATTTATTTAAATGACGGCGAGATGGCTGTTATTAAAGTGGACGGCTTTGAAGTGACTAACCTTGAAAGCGTAAAAGTCAGCAAGAGCGTTTCCAAAATTGACTGGTCGGTAGAAGAGGCCGAAAAGAAAGGCTTTGCCCATTTTATGCTTAAGGAAGTTTTCGAGCAGCCGGAAGCGGTTGAAAATGCTATTCGAGGAAGACTGGTTGTAAAAGAAGGATCGGCTAGACTGGGCGGGTTAAATGAAGTGGTCGAGAAGCTTCGTCAGCTCAAAAGATTAATTATTGTTTCCTGCGGCACTTCCTATTATGCCAGTTTGGTGGGGAAATATATGCTTGAAGAATACGCCGGCATTGAGACTGAAGTGGAGTACGCTTCCGAATTCCGTTACCGAAAACCCTTAATAGATGAACGGACGGCGGTGCTGGCTATTTCCCAGTCGGGGGAGACAGCTGACACTTTAGCGGCTATCAGGGAGGCAAAAAACAAAGGAGCCTTAACTTTGGGAATTGTGAATGTGGTCGGTTCAACTATCGCGCGGGAGACCGACGCCGGCGTCTATAATCATGCCGGGCCGGAAATCGGCGTGGCCTCTACCAAAGCTTTTACTTCCCAGCTTTCCATATTGACTCTGCTTACTTTATTACTGGGACGGCAAAGAAATATGTCTTATGTAATGGGGAAAAGAATAGCTGTTGAATTGTCCAAAGCGCCTCGTCTGCTGAATTCGGTTTTAAAGCAATCAGAGGAGATTGAGAAAATTGCCAAAAAATATTCTAAGCTTTCCAATTTTTTATATCTAGGCCGAAAATATAATTATTCTATCGCTTTGGAAGGTGCGCTTAAAATAAAAGAGATCGCTTATGTACACGCCGAAGGTTATCCTATGGGTGAGATGAAGCACGGCCCGATCGCGCTGATTGATAAAAATTTTCCGTCGGTGGTTATAGCAACCAGAGATAGCGTTTACGAAAAAACAATTTCTGGGATAGAAGAAATTAAAGCTCGGGGCGGTAAGGTTGTAGCTGTCGCGACCGCGGGCGACAAGAATATTAAGAAGCTTGCTGATGACGTTATTTATATCCCCAAAACATTGGAAATGCTGACACCTTTAATTTCAGTAGTGCCGCTTCAACTATTTGCTTATTATTTTGCGGTGCAGAAGGGCCTGGATGTGGATAAACCGCGTAATCTAGCCAAGAGTGTAACTGTGGAGTAAATCCAAAATCCTAAGCATCAAATCCTAAATAAATTCAAATGACCTAAATTCAAAATTCCTGTCTGGCCGCCAGGCGGGCAAAAAGTTTTGATCATTTGGATTTTAAATTTTGATATTGTTTTGGATTTTGGATTTTGGATTTTTACTATGGACTTTATTCAAGCTACAGCTTTAGGTATTGTCCAAGGCGCCAGCGAATTTTTGCCGATTTCCAGTTCGGCTCATTTGATTTTGACGCCGTGGCTTTTTAATTTTCCCGATCCGGGGTTGGCTTTTGATGTGGCTTTGCACGCGGGAACATTAATTGCTGTTGTAATTTACTTTCGTCGGGATTGGATAAATATATTTAGAATAGCGTTCTTAAAATCCGAAATCCGAATATCGAAATCCGAAACAAATTCAAAATCCGAAATTCAAAATTCAAAACTTTCAACGAGTCCCAATTACAAATTACAAATTACAAATTACAACAAAAACATCCTTTGGCTTCTGGTTCTTGCCACTATTCCCGGAGTGCTGGCTGGCTATTTTCTCGAAGATTATGCCGAGACGGTTTTTCGTTCCCCGCTTCTTATCGCTTTTACTTTGAGCTTTGTAGGATTACTTTTGTATTTGGCTGATAAATATCATAAGCACATCAAAAAAATAAAAGAAGTATCTTGGAGAGATAGTTTGGTAATCGGTCTCTCGCAGGCGCTAGCCATTATCCCGGGCGTATCCCGATCCGGCGCCACGATCACGGCCGGTTTGTTTTGCGGGCTCAATCGTCAATCAGCCGCGCGGTTTTCCTTTCTTCTGTCCACCCCAATAATTTTAGGGGCTACTGTCAAACAGCTTCCCGGCATTATCAATGGTGGTTTTAGCTATCTGCTCCTATTAGCCGTAATTGCTTCTTCCATCAGTGGCTATTTCGCTATTAAATATCTTTTGAAACTTGTGGAACGAGCGGGTTACGCGGTGTTCTTTTGGTATCGGCTGGGACTGGCGATGATTGTAGTGTTGTCTTGGATTAATCGGAGCTAAGCTCCGAAACAGAAATAGAAATGCGAAAGACTCAATTCGTCAACGGTGAATATTACCACATTTATAATCGCGGGGTGGATAAGCGCGAAGTATTTTTGGATTCAAGTGATTATTTTAGATTTATAAAGAGTTTGCGAGAATTTAATAATAGTCTTACCAGAGAGGAAAGAATGAGGCTTGAGTCAAAGAGGTCGAAAAAATCGGAGCTTAGCTCCGGGAAAATAGTTGAGATAGTTTGTTTTTGCCTTAACCCAAATCACTATCATTTTATTTTAAAACAGTTGGTTGACAAAGGTATAGAAAACTTCATGCATAAATTAAGCACTGGTTACACTAACTATTTTAATAAAAAAAATGATCGGAACGGTTCTCTTTTTCAGGGTCCTTTTAAATCTGTACACATCGGCTCGAATAACTATCTTCTATACTTGTCCGCTTATGTGAACTGTAATAGCGAAGTTCATGGAATTTCTCCAGCTGAGAATTATAAATGGTGCAGCTTTCGTGATTATATTAGCAAGAAAAGTAGTGGTTTATGCAGTAAAGATATTATTCTTAGTCAGTTTAGCAGTTTGAATGAGTATAGAGAATTTGCAAAAAACAATGCGAAGGAAATGAAGTACAAAAAAGAGACAGAAAAATTATTATTAGAAGATTAAAAGGTTGAAAGCTAAAAAATCGAAAAAATCGGAGCTTAGCTCCGGGAAAATAAGAGCTGTTCTTCTCTTCTCCGGCGGGCTGGATTCGATTCTGGCGGCGAAGATTTTGGAAGGGCAAGGGATTAAAGTGACGGCGCTCGCGTTGACGAGTTATTTTTTTAATGCCGATCAAGCGAAGGAATCAGCTAAGGAAAATAATATTAAACTTAAGATTGCCGATTTTTCCAAAGAGCATTTTAAGATAGTTAAAAATCCCAGCTTTGGACGCGGAAGCGGGCTGAATCCTTGCGTTGACTGCCATCTTCTAATGTTGAAAGAGGCAAAGAAGATTGCTAAAAAAAGCGGTTATGATTTTATCGCCACCGGCGAAGTTTTAGGTCAGCGACCGATGTCGCAGAATTTGGAAATGTTTGAGCTGATTGAAAAAAAATCTAGACTGGAGAGAAATATTTTGCGGCCCTTAAGCGCTAAACTTCTTCCAATAACGGTTGCGGAGGAGATGGGAATAATAGATCGAAAAAAACTTTACGCTTTTTCGGGACGGAGCCGCAAAGAGCAGATCGGGCTGGCTAAAAAAATGGGAATTAAAAAATATCCCTCCCCTGCCGGCGGATGTATTTTGACTGACAAGGAGTATTCTCGGAAGTTAAAAAAGCTAACTAAAAAAATAAGGGTGATTGGGAAAAGTGATATAGAGCTTTTGCGAATTGGTCGGCATTTTTGGGTTGGCAAAACTCGGGTAATAATCGGCCGCAATCATAAAGAGAATCTACAGTTAGAAAAACTGGCGGAAAAAGGAGATATGCTGGTTGAGTTAAAAGGCGTTCCAGGGCCGCTGGCTTTAATAAGAGGAAGAGACAAGAGAGGGGGCGTTGCGGTGGCTAAGAAGAAGATAATCGCGTATGCTAAAAAACTAAAAAGCAAGTTTCCTGAATTTAGAATAATAAAAAAGCAATAAGATGTAAAAAGACCGAGTTTTCACTCGGCCTTTTAGCGTGGAGTTTGTAGGATTAGTGCTGCGTACGGCATTTCCACTTGAAGCTCTTCGTTTAACCAGAGTGTTTTTTTACACTTTGGATTAAAACAGAAGATATTTGTGCCGGCGAAACGGCACTGATTTCTTTCCTCAAAGGCTTTTTTAAGGTCTCCGAGGTCTTGGCAGTTGAAATTGTAACCACAATAAGGACAAATTGTCATAGTTTTCCTCCTTGTTGGTTTTGTGTCTCGGGAGGGAGTCGAACCCTCATAAGATTACTCACGTATGATTTTGAGTTCCGCCAAAGGCGGACGGGCCGCACGCGTCCACTCGCCAACGCCTAGTGCCGATGGTGGGAGTCGAACCCACAAGAGATTGCTCTCATACGATTTTGAGTCGTACGCGTATTCCGGTTCCGCCACATCGGCAATATCTTCATGTTTCATCTAGAAATTTTCTGCCAGTTCCGCTTTTGAGAAATTTTTCTCTTTTTCTTGCTTTTTTGTAATCTCTAAACTTCTCCACATAAATCAATTTGAATGGTTTGTATAATTTCGCGCTCTTATTGTGTTCTCTATTATGTTCGTGCAATCTACTTTTTAAGTCGTTAGTTATTCCGATATAGCGAATTTTTTTTATTAAACTTTTTATTACGCGCAAGGTTATCATGCGATTTTGAGTTTGCCCGCCTAAGGCGGGTCCGCGCGCGGCCGCCAGAGGCGGCTAAATCTGCCAATTCCGCCACTCGCCCACTAGTTATGCAAGCGCCACCGCCGTGTTTTTATTTAGCTCTTTCAGTCTAGAAAATTGAATCTTTGCTGTCAATGTTGTATAATACATTATGCTAATCCGCGAATAAGTGCCAATCTGTGAATTGTTAATAAAACGCGACTTAATCATTCGCAATTAGCGAGTTAGTGTTTATCAGTAGATTAGTATGGTGTTGTGGCTAAAATAATTTCTCTGGTCAACCAAAAAGGCGGAGTGGGAAAGACCACTTCTGCTATAAATTTATCCACTTCGCTGGCTCGAGCCGGGAAGTTTGTATTGCTGGTTGATCTTGATCCGCAAGCCAACGCGACCAGCGGTTTGGGGGTTAATCCCAACGGCATTGAGAAGAGTTTATATCACAGTTTGGTTTTGGGCGAGCATCCCCAACCTTTTGTTTTGAAAACGGAAACTTTTGGGCACAGCTTGCTGCCGTCCAATCGGAATCTGGCCGGAGCTTCGGTAGAAATTGTTAATCTTGATAATAGAGAGTACCTACTCTACAATGTCCTGCGAAAAATTCGGACTGACTACGATTACATAATCATTGATTCTCCTCCCAGCCTTGGACCGCTTACGGTCAATGGATTGGTAGCTTCGGATGGAGTGATTATTCCGGTCCAATGCGAGTATTACGCGCTGGAAGGCTTAAGCCAGCTTTTGGAAACTATAAATTTGGTGAGAGACAATCTGCAGCCCGATCTTAAGGTTATAGGAGCTTTGCTGACTATGTTCGATCGCCGCAATCGCTTATCCTATCAAGTTGTGCGGGAGGTAAAGGACCACTTTCCCGGTAAAGTGTTTGACAGTATTATCCCGAGGAGCGTGAGACTGGCGGAAGCTCCCAGTTTTGGGAAATCGATATTCGATTTTGATGTTTTTTCTAAAGGAGCAAGAGCATATAAACTGCTGACGCAGGAAGTATTGAGGATGGAGAAAGAGGAGGGAGGAAAGTTTCATCTTTGAAGCATTGGAATTTGTTCACAAACTCCCAATATCCGATGCTGGAGGCGGTTGGAGCGATTAGCTTGGGGGACTCGTAAAGAAAATAAGTTTTAAATTTAAAGTGAAATATGTCTACTAACAACCGAGGTCTCGGTCGCGGTTTAGCCTCTCTTATTCCCTCCAAAGGGAAATTGTTTAAAGAAGCGGCTGGCGGTCGCGGCAAAGATTTCTTGAAAGCACGGGAACAGTTGCCGGCGACGGCTTCTTCTAATCTGCGGGGTAATTTTTTGGAAGCGGAAATAAGCAGGATTATCGCTAATCCTCATCAGCCGCGCAGCGATTTTAATAACGACAGTTTGCGGGAGTTAACTCAATCTATAAAGGAGCATGGTATTATTCAGCCGCTGGTTGTGACGCGTCTTGCCGATGGCCAGTTTGAGCTAGTAGCTGGAGAAAGGAGACTTAAAGCGGCTAAGCAGGCCGGGCTTAAGAAGGTGCCAGTAGTAATAAAAAAGAAAGCTGATGGCAAAGATAAGTTGGAATTAGCTTTAGTGGAAAATATTCAGCGTCGGGACTTAAACCCAATTGAGGAGGCTAAAGCCTTTAAGAAATTGATGGAAGAGTTTGGTTTGACACAGGAGGAGATCGCTAGTCGCGTGAGCAAGAGCCGCAGCGCCGTAGCCAATAAATTAAGACTCTTAACCCTGCCAGTAGAAATTCAGAAGGCGGTTATAGATGAAAAAATAACTGAAGGACATGCTCGTTCGATTCTTGCAGTGGAGAATCCGGAAAAGCAAAGAGCCTTATTTCAAATGGTAATCAGCGGAAAAATGACGGTTCGTCAGGTCGAGGATAAAGTTAGAGAAACTACGGTCTCGACTCACAGGAGAAGAATAGGGGCGCCGGTGGCTATTTCTGAATTTAAGGACGAAGAGGAGAAGATTGCGTCCAGCTTGGGAACTAAAGTCAATATAAAAAGATCCGGCCGCGGCGGGAAGATAATCATCGATTTTTATAGCAGGGAGGAATTAAGCGATATTGTGAAGAAATTTGGTTTATAAAAGAATTATAGTTCAAAATTTAAAGTTATAGAGTTTAAAGTTGCGGTTAGCAGTTCAAAGTTTTAATTCTTTACCGTTTTTAATTTTAAACTTTTAACTATTCCGACTTTCCGGTATATATTCCCGCTTTTCTCAACTGTTGGCGAATGCGCGATCGAGCGTAAGAAGTTCGGGCTATCCGAAGCCAGTCATGATTTGGGTTTTTATCTTTCTTAGAAGTTAGAATCTCCACCACTTGGCCATTTTTTATTTCGTAGTCTAATGGGACCAGCTTTCCATCCACTTTAGCTCCGGTGCAGCGGCTGCCTACTTCGCTGTGGACGGCGTAAGCGAAATCGATAGGGGTAGCTTCTTCAGGAAGATCAATAATATCTCCCAGAGGGGTAAAGGCGAAAATATGGTTGCGGAAAAAATCTATCTTAAGCCCCTTGAAGAATTCCAAACTGTCTTTGCCGATTTCTTTTTGCCATTCCCGAAGCTGTCTCACCCAAGCCAGTTCTTCTTCCGGGATATTGACTTTTTGCGGACGTCTTCGCAAAAAATAATCTTTCCAGCTTTGATAGCCGGAATAAATCCAGTGAGCGGCGATACCAAACTCGGCTTCGTTGTGCATGCGGGGAGTTCTGATTTGAATTTCCAGAGTTTTCCCGGAAGGACCAAAAACGGAAGTATGGATGGACTTGTAGCCGTTGGGTTTTGGGAGGGATATGTAGTCTTTAATTCTGCCGACTAACGGACGGTATTTTTTGTGGACGATTCCCAGGGCTTCGTAACAATCTGGGATGTCGGGAACAATTACGCGCAGAGCCAAGACATCGTGAACTTGATCTAGGTTCATATCATGTTTCTTGAGCTTAAGGAAAAAGCGATATAGCTGTTTTGTCCGTCCATGAATATCAATTACTTTTATTTTGTTTTTTTTGAGCTCTTGACGTATTTCAGCGATGGCGATATTTAAATATTTTTTTCTTCCTTGAAATTCTTCTTCTATAAGTTGTTTGGCAAGTTTGTAATCTTTTGGATCGAGATACTTAAAGGACAGATCTTCAAGCTGGCTCTTGATTTCTCCGATTCCCAGGCGGTTGGCGATGGGGGCAAAAATTTCCATAGTTTCTTTAGCGATTCTTTGCTGTTTGTTTTTAGGAAGAGGACCTAGGGTTCGCATGTTATGCAAGCGGTCTGCTAACTTTATGAGGACCACTCGAATGTCTTCAGCCATAGCTAAGAAAATCTTGCGTAGATTTTCAAGGTGAATTTCCTCTTTTTCTCCTCGCAGTTTCAACTTTCCCAGCTTGGTGATTCCGTCAACCAGCTTGGCGATCTCCGGGCCAAACTTTTCTCTTATTTCTTCTATTGTTACCGGCGTATCCTCGGGAACATCGTGAAGGAGAGCCGCCGCGGTGGTTTTAGATCGCATTCCTATTTCTGCCAAAATGGCGGCAGTGGCTGCCGAATGTTCAAAGTAATCTTCGCCCGATCTCCTTTTTTGTCCCGCGTGAGCCTTTTTGGCAAATTCATAAGCTTTAGCCACTAATTGCCGCTGTCTTTGATTGAGAGGGGTCTTGTATTTTGCGTATAATTCGTTGAGGGTCATTTCTCCACGAATTACCTGCCAGCAGTGCTACAGCGTTGCAGGCGGGCGAATCAATTACGAATACGCGAATATATAAACTACTTTACTTATTTGTACAAAGTTGTTGCGCGTTGTCTTTCATATTTGAAATGATGTAATTTATTGATTTACGCTATCGATTAAATGTTAACCGATTATTCGTATATTCGTACAAAATTCGTAATTCGTAGAGATTACTTCTCATACCCACATTCTTTATTAGAACATTTTGTCTTTCCTTTAGCGGCGAACACCATAAGGGAACCGCATCGGGGACATTTTTCTCCGGTGGGCTTGTTCCAAAGAGCGAAGTCGCAGGCAGGATAACTGGAACATCCGTAAAATAATCTTCCATTTTTGGATTTTCTTTCGACGATTTCGCCGGTTTGACATTTGGGACACTTGATTCCAGTTTTATTCTCAATTTTTTTAATGTTTTTACAGGCTGGATATCTAGAGCATCCGAGAAAGGGTCCGAACTTTCCTCTTTTGACGATCATAGGAGCGCCGCACTTTTCGCAGATTTCGCCTGAATTTTCTTTTTCTATCTTTTCTTTAGCTTCCTTTTCCTCTTTGGTCGCTTCGGTGTAGCGGCATTCGGGATAATTGGAGCAGGCGTAAAATTTTCCGAAGCGTCCGAAACGTACCACTAGATCAGATCCACATTTGGGGCATTTACGATCTAGTTTTTCCAAAATGTTCTCTTTTTTTATTTCTTTAGATTTGCTTTCGAGGTTCTTGTGGAAAGGCTCATAAAATTCCTTTACAATTGGAACCCATTCTTTTCGTCCTTCGGCAATTTGGTCAAGATTCTCTTCGAGTGTGGCGGTGAATTTTATATCGACGACTTGAGAAAAATGTTTAACCAAAAGATCATTTACCAGGAAACCTATTTCAAGCGGGAAGAGGCGGCGTTCTTCGTTTTTATCAACATAGCTTCTATCAATAATTGTTGAGATGGTTGGCGCGTAAGTCGAGGGTCGGCCGATTCCGTTTTCCTCAAGGACTTTTACGAGTGAGGCTTCCGTGTAGCGAGGCGGCGGAGCGGTTTCCTTTTGAGTTGTGTTTATTTCAACTAAATCTAAAATTTCCTTTTCTTTAAGCGCGGGCAGAATGTTTTCCGCAGCTGGAATTTTTTTCCCGTAGGCTCTCAAGAATCCGTCGAATTTCACAGTCGATCCATTGGCTTGGAATGTATAATTATTTTTATAACCTTTCGCGACTATTAAAACTTTAACAGAATTTAGGACGGCGGCTTGCATTTGGCAGGCGATCATCCGACGCCAAATGAGGTTGTATAGCTTTTGTTGATTGGCGTCAAGCGATCCAGAAAGTTCCTCCGGAGTTTTTTCGGGATATGTTGGACGGATGGCTTCGTGAGCTTCTTGAGCGCCTTTGGCGCGGGTTTTGTAAAATCTGGGGCTTGAGAGAGCGTAGTTTTTCCCAAAAAGCTTTTCGATAGTTTTCCGAGCGGAGAGCATAGAGAGAAGCGACAAGTTAGCGCTGTCCGTTCGCATATAAGTAATGTGTCCCTGCTCGTACAATTTTTGGGCAATCATCATTGTTTGCTTAGCTGAAAACCCTAGGTTATTGATGGCCGCTTGTTGAAGAGTAGAAGTGATAAATGGCGGCGGCGGAGTGCGTCTGGTTTCTTTTTTTATAATTTCTGAAACTTTGTATTCAGCTTTTTCCAATTCTGATTTTACGGCGCTGGCCGTTTTTTCGTCAGCGATAATTGTTTTTTTAATTTTGTAATCGCCGGCAAAAAGTTTTAAGGTAATCGTTTCTTCAATTTTTTTTCCGCCTTTTTCGATTAGGGAAGCCTCGAAAATATTTTCATCTCCTTTCTTTTTTAACTTGGCGGAGATTGTCCAAAACTTTTCTTTTTTAAATTTCTCGATTTCACGCTCGCGCTCAATAATGATGCGAAGGGTAATTGACTGAACCCGCCCGGCGCTCAAACCGCGTTTGATTTTTTTCCAGAGAAAAGGGGAAAGCTCGTAGCCTACTAGCCTGTCCAAAATTCTTCTGGCTTGCTGGGCGTCAACTAGATTGAAATTTACGGGCCGCGGGTTTTCCAGCGCTTTATCGATAGCTTTTTTGGTTATTTCATGGAAAACAATTCGATTAGCCTCTCGTGGGTTTAGATTAAGAATTTCCGAAAGGTGCCAGGCGATGGCTTCTCCCTCGCGGTCTTCGTCGGTAGCCATAATTATTTTTTCAGCTTTTTTGGCTTCTTCCTTCAAATTTTTAACTCTGGTTCTGGCCTTGGGGCTGATTACATACTTGGGTCTAAAATTATGCTCGATGTCTATGCCCATTTCATTTTTGGGAAGATCGCGAACATGGCCGTAGGAAGATCGGACTTTATATTTATTTCCCAAAAAACGGGAAATAGTCTTGGCTTTGGTTGGGGACTCGACAATTATTAGTTGCATAAAATATATGTCGAAACTCAAATGTTAAAAGTCAGAAGTTTGGTATCCCGCTTCGCGGGATGATTTATCAATAAAGAAAGTCGCGGAGCGACACCGTAGTTTTTAGATTTGAGCTTTGATATTTGACATTATAGTTTAATGTAATTTTGCCCGCCTATATTTTTAACCACACCTTGAATTTCCAAAGAGGCCAGCAGGGAACTGACGGTAGCTGCGTTTAGTTTAGATAATTTGACGATAGTGTCAATGTGCTGGGGATCAGTTGATAAGATTTTCCAGATTGTTTTTTCCTCTTCAGTGTTGGGATTGAATATTTTTTGTTCCCTAGAAGTCTCGGTGAACTTCGTCTGAATGTTAAGTTCTTCTAGGACGTCGGCGGCTGATCCAACCAATTTGGCTCCGTTTTTTATTAGCTGATTGGTGCCGATTGACTGCGGGGAAAAGATACTTCCGGGGACGGCGAAAACTTCTCGGTTGAATTCTAGGCTGTAGTTGGCTGTGATGAGAGAACCGCTGTCCCCGTCAGCTTCAATTACAATTGTTCCGAGCGCCAGTCCGGCCATGATGCGATTGCGGGCGGGAAAATTTTGCTTTAGGGATGGGGTGCGTGGCGGATATTCGCTAACTAGGACTCCGTCAGCTTCGGCTATTTCTTGAGCCAAGTTGAAGTTGACTCGGGGATAGACGCTGTTTTTATCCAGTCCGCTTCCAAGCACAGCCGTTGTTTTCCCTTGGGCTTCAAGGACGGCTCGATGAGATAAAGCGTCTATTCCTATAGCTAAACCACTGACAATGACTAAGCCGGCTTGAGCCAGCTCGCGGCATAGGCTCTGAACAACTCTTTCACCGTATGAGGTGAATTTTCTGGAGCCGACTACAGCCACCGACTTACAGCTAAGCAGTTCCTGGTTGCCTTTTAAGTATAGAACAGGCGGGGCGGAAGGAATTTCCTTGAGCTGGGGCGGATATTTCTGGTTGAGATAGATAATCATCTGGATGTCTTCTTTTTCTAATTCCTCAAAAAGCTTTTCTGGCGAAATTTTGTCTCGTTCGGCTATAAAAAAATCAGCTTGCTTTTCTCCCACGCCGGAGGTAACAAGGTTTAGGCGATTGGCTTTCCAAGCGTTTTCCAGAGAGTCAAAAAAAGAATTCAATTTTTTGAATCTTTGCGGGCCAAAGCCCGGAATATTGTTGAAGGCGTTCCAGTATAGTAGTTCGCGATCGTCCATTGACATTTATCTACGAATTACGAATGTTAATTTTAGCTGTGGGGAAATAGGGTGTAGGCGGTAAAACTAGTTGCAGGCTGTAGGTCAGTTGTGGGCCATAGGAATTAAGTATAAGAAAATAAAATTCCCGCTACTTATGACTGTGATCTGTCCTACCGCTTACGGACTACCTCTATATGACTAGCCATTGACAAATTCAGCCCAGTTTGCTACAATGCCACTTCCACTATAAAAAAAGATAGTTTTTTGCTTATTTATAAGCTGTTGGAGGTTATTTTTTAGTAAGAATATAGAGCTCTTAGTGTTTGCTGTCTCATCTGGAAGTCAGACGGCGTGACCCCTCCTTAAGCGCCGTCGGTAAGTTCGGGTAGCTTGCGAATGCAGGCGACTCCGGCGCTTTCAGATGGGACAGTGGATGCTAGGCAAAGCTCAAAGCTTAAAACTCGAATGTCAAAACTTTGATGTTTCGCTTCGCGAAACTTTTTTATTTTTGTATTTCTTTATTTATTAAATTCATTAGCGTCTCGGCAGCCTCCTTTATAATCTTGCTCATAGCATTGTTTTCTTCTTTCGTAAATTTCTCCAAGACGTATTTTTCTGTCGGGGCTTTTTTCTTGCCGCGGTTCTCGATGCCGATTCTGAAGCGGGTAAAATTTTGGGTGCCAAGCGCTTCGATAATATTTTGCGCTCCCTTATGGCCGGCCGAGGAAGCGTCCCGAGAAACTTTAAACTTGCCCAAAGGCAAATCAATGTCGTCGTGGATAGCGGTCAAGTCTTTAGGCTTTAGTTTATAAAATGACAAAGCTTTTTTAATAGATTCTCCAGAAAGATTCATAAATGACTGCGGTTTTAAAAGAATGATCTTGTAGCTGTTAATTTTTCCGTAACTTACCAGAGCATTAAATTTTTTATTAAATTCCCACGCGGAAAAATTAAAAGTGTCTCGGTTTTTTTCTTTAAAGCAATCAATAAACATAAACCCGGTGTTATGACGGGTATTTTGGTATTTCTCTCCCGGGTTGCCTAAGCCGACAACTAATGAAATATCCATGGTGCGCGGATTATTACTAGTATTTAATGCGAATAGTCGCGAATGAGAAAACGAATGTATGCGAATGCTGAGCGAACGCATAGGAACAGATTTTTATTCAAGTTTATTCGTTTAACCATTTGCGGCTATTAGCTTTCACTTTACAAATTTCTTACTGCTTCCTCTCTTCAGAAGTTCAATGTAAGTTTTCTCGTCAATTTTCTGTTTATCGTAGCCCCGTTCCAAATCTTCCAATGAATTTTCTTCGTAGTCCCATATCTCAGAGAGATCTTTTCCCAAAACCAGACAGAAATCTTCTTGACATTGCGAGGTCAAATCGGTTGTAATATCGAACGAAACTTTAGCCTGCAGTTTTTTAGAAATATCTTCAACAGAAAAAGGCTTCTTGCCCCCGGTCATATCATAGATGATCGTTTCGTATGTTGTAAAATTCTTATCGGCTGATTTATTGGAGACAACTCTAGTCTCATAATCAAATCCTTCAAGAAGTCTTTTTATTTTTCCGGCTAAGCTGCGGGAGCCGCTTTCGTTAATAATAGCGACGGTTGCCTTTTCTTTTTTGATAGCCTTCTTTTTTCTTCTGATAGCGTCCAGGTTGAAAATATTTTTGGCTCTTTCCTGAATTTCGCTGTAGTTTCCAGTGCGAGGTATTAAGATGTAAGCTCTTACTCCGCCGAGCGCCGTGTGTGAAACTACCAGCAGGCTGTCTGGACCTCTAGAATCCAAAACTTCGTTGGTGGTAATGTGTGTATCAATTTTTTTAATTAAGTCAAGGAATGAATCCAGATCGCTAAGCGGAACGTCGGTTCTGATGTGCTCGCCCAAGGCGTTTAAAATGTTGTTAAGAAAGATTATGTTGAGCATGGTTTTTAGTGAGAAGATTTTTTGTCGAACAGCGCCTAGAATTTGCTGCTGACGGTAGGCGCGTCCAAAGTCTCCGTTCTGGTCGTGGCGGGTGCGGACGTATTTAAGGGCTGTTTCTCCATCCATTTTTTGCAATCCTTTTTTAACGTCAAAAGTCTGGTAGGTGAAATTAGGTCCTGGGTAGCGCTCGTCGTGGATATCATTGGGGACCAGCACAGAAATTCCTCCGATTTCATCGATTATTTTCTTAAATCCTTCAAAGTCGACGGCGATGTAATAATTTATCTCCAAACCTGTTATTTCCGCTAGGGCTTTTTTTAAATTTTCCACTCCAGAGGCCGTGCTTCCGTATTTTTCCTTGCCGTGAATATAAAGAGCGTTTATTTTAGTGTAATTTTTTGTATCGGGTATTTTCGTGTATAGATCGCGCGGAATGGAAAGGAGCGCGGTTTGGTAGGTTTTGGGATTGATGCTTACGATCATAATGGTGTCAGTCAAGTTTTCTCCAGGGTAATCTTTTCCCGCGATGCCTAAAATTAAAATATTAATCCTTCCAGTTTCTTCTCCTTTAAGGGTTTTCTTCTTCCCGGTGGTTATTTGCTTTAATCCCTGAAAAAAAGAGGACGGCGACTGAACTTCAATAACCTTTTTGCTGACAGTGTAAAATTTGTAAGCAAAGACGGCTGAAGCCAGCAGAACTGTTCCAAAAAGCAGGCTCACTAAAAAAATCCAAAACAAAAACCTTCCGCCTCTTTTTCTAGGTATCTCTTCGGGGGATTTGATGTAGAATGGGTTTCCATTTTCTTGGCGCGAATGTTTTCCGCGAAGCATATTTTTAGTATATCTTAAGATAGATTTGTTTTGAAGCGGTGTGGCGTAAGCAGTCCATAAATTATTTTCACGAAAAAAAGAATACGAGCGGCGTAGGTGTATGGGAAGTTCACGAATTGCCCGAAACAAGGCTAAGATTCAACCTTATCAAGGCGAACTGAACCTTAAAAGAAAGAAATGGAAGTTGCCAGATGCCTTGTCCGATTAGTTTGAGGCAAGATGTCTTAAACAGGAGCAGGTTGCGCCTGTTCCGTGTTGTTCCTCTGTCCTAAATTACGAGGAGCAGGATTAATTCTACTCCTATTTGTGGATAAATTTAATTTTTCTTTTTTGCAGAGATACGCCACGGCATGTCTCTACTTTAAATAAAATAAAATTTATTCTTGCCAAGGCAGTAAATTTTTGATATCATTACGAATAGTTATGCCTAAAGACGAGAAAAAAATAGAGAAAGAATATTACGGCGCCGGTGGAATGATTTGGGAGTTGATAAAAATTGTCTTGCTGGCGGCTTTGGTTGTGGTCCCAATAAGAATTTTTTTATTCCAGCCTTTTTTTGTTCAAGGATCTTCCATGGAGCCTAATTTTGAGGACAAGGAATATCTGATAATCAGCGAGTTTGGTTATAAAAGAACAGATGTTGGTTTCAGTTATCAGGATCGCGACATAAATTTTTTCACCGTGGAGCCCTTTAAGAAGCTTGAAAGAGGAGATGTGGCTGTTTTTCGGTACCCTAAAAATCCGTCCCAGTTTTTTATTAAGAGAATAATAGCTCTTCCGGGAGAAAGAATCGAGATAAAAGACGGGCGTATAAAAATATACAATTCGGAAAACCCCAACGGTTTTGTTTTGGAAGAAAATTATCTTTCACCTTCGGAAGAAACTCCGGGGGAAGTTATTTTTAATTTAACAGACAATCAGTACTTTGTTATGGGCGATAATCGTAAGTATAGCTCCGATTCCAGAAGCTGGGGCCCGCTCCTAAAAGACGATATAATCGGGAAAGTTTTATTGCGGGCTTGGCCGTTGAGTCGGGCGAAGATATTTTAAATTCAAAAGTTCAAAATTGAAAGTGCAAAGCTGCAGTCCAAAGTTTAGAGTTTTTGATTACCTCTTCGCAGCTTTTAACTTAAATTTAATATGGCTCGAGAAAGGAAATCTAAAAGTCAGAAAGTCGGGTCCAGAAGAAAGATTGAGAGAAAAAAAGACAAGATTATTATAAAAGGCAGGTCGTTGAGAGCGCAAGAAGAGCTTATTCTCCAGTCCCCGCGCGGCATGCGGGATATTCTTCCCGAGGACCAGCCCTACTGGCAGCAGATAAGGAAGGTGGCTGAGAAAGCGGCGGCTGATTTTGGCTTCCGCCGAATTGATGTGCCAGTTTTGGAGTTTACCAACTTATTCGCCAGGGGAGTTGGCTCGGGAACGGATATTGTGGAAAAAGAAATGTATTCGTTCGCGACTAAAAGCGCGGAGAAAGTGTCGCTTCGTCCGGAATTTACTACTGGCATAGCTAGAGCCTATATCCAGCATGGAATGAAGGTTAAGCCAAAACCGGTAAAGCTTTTTTATATTGGTCCCTGCTATCGTTACGATCGTCCGCAAAAAGAACGCTTTCGGGAATTTTATCAATTTGGATTTGAAGCTTTGGGGGAAATAGATCCGGTGCTGGATGCCCAAATGATTCAAATGGCGTGGAGGGTTGTTCACCAATTAGGGATAAAAGACGCGAGCGTTCAAATCAACAGTATCGGTTGTCCGACATGTCGGAAAAACTACCTGGATCTAGTGGTAAGTTATTTTGAATCAAAAAGAAACAAACTTTGCATTGATTGCAAAAAGAGGCTTGAAAAAAATCCGCTTCGAATTCTGGATTGTAAGGAAGACAAGTGCGCGCAGGTGGCGGCTAACGCTCCTCAATCAATTGACTATCTTTGCGACGAGTGTCGCTCTCACTTTAAGGAGCTGCTTGAGTATTTGGAAGAACTGGAAATTCCCTTTGAGTTAAATCCTTCGTTGGTTAGGGGATTGGATTATTACACTAAGACGGTTTTTGAGATTTTTTCCGGCATTGACGGAGAGTGCAATAAAAATGCCTTGGGAGGGGGAGGAAGGTATGACGGGTTAATAAAACTTTTCGGCGGAGAAGATACTCCGGCGGTTGGTTTTGCCATAGGAATGGATCGAGTGGTTTCCGAAATGAAAAAAGTTCAGGCAAGAATTTACCGAGAGCCCAAGCCTAGGGTGTTTTTGGCTCAACTTAGCAATTATGCCAAAAAGAAGAGCTTGAAAATTTTCGAGGCGATTGAGAAATCCGGGGTTTTAGTGGCCGAAAGTTTTGGCAGAGGGAGTCTGAAGTCGCAGCTTAAAATAGCCGACAGGTTGGGAGTGGAATTGACTTTGATTCTTGGGCAGAAGGAAGCCTTGGACGGAACGGTAATAATTAGAGATATGGTGAGCGGAGCGCAGGAAATTGTAGACGGCGGCAAAGTTGTGGAGGAAGTTAAAAGAAGACTGAAGAGCGTAAGAACGGTAGTTAAGGGCCAGTGACCAATGATCAGTGATCAGTGATCAGTGATCAGTAAACAAAACAATAAGAATATTTTAAAAAGAAAAGCCAATGGATTGTATTTTCTGCAAAATCGCCAACAAAGAAATACCGGCCGACGTTGTTTATGAAGACGATGATGTAATTGCTTTTCGAGATATTCATCCGATGGCGCCGGTGCATATTTTGATTATTCCCAAAAAGCACATTCGAAGCGTAGCTGATGTTTCCAAAGAGGACGAGTTGCTAATGGGCGAACTTATAGTGACGGCTAAGAAACTAGCCGAGGATTTGCAAATTTCGGAAAAGGGATATAAGCTTCTTATTCGGGTTGGAAAGCATGGGGGGCAGGAGGTGGATCATATTCACCTCCATCTTATCGGCGGAGCGCCGTTGCGCGAGGAGATTAGACCTGTAAAATGAAATTCGAAATTTGAATTTCGGAACAAATTCTAAATTCAAAATCTAAATGTTTAAAACTGTTTTGCCTGTCTAGCGGCGGGTGGAGGCTTCTTTGAGAATTGTTTCGAATTTCGATATTCGAATTTCGAATTTTATCTTAGAAAGGGGGTTTCAATATGATAAAAATGAAAAGGAAGGAAAGAGAGAGCGCCGAAAGTTTAATCAGGCGTTTTAGTCGTAGGGTCCAACAGAGCAGGGTTTTGCTGCAGGCCAGAAAGGCTAGATTTTTTGAACGGCCTAAAAGCAGAAGATTGAAAAGAGAATCAGCCTTATACCGCGCTAAAATTAAGAAGGAAGTGGATAAGCTTAAAAAAATGGGGAAGTTTGACGAAGAAGGATTGAAGAGGATTAAGAAGAAAATAGGAGAATAGTTGGTTAAGTCATAGGGAAGTAAATTGTTTGCAATGTGACGGATCGTAGATCGTAGACAATAGGTTGTTTAGTTTTTTCTTATAACCTATAACTTAAACTTAACTAGGCTTATTACTTGTTATTATTTCCCGACGACCGGTTCAAAGATATGCTTAAAGAAAAAATAGAAGATGACTTGAAAAAGGCTCTTAAAGAAGGAGACTCGCTGAAGCGGGATGTTTTGCGCTATCTTTTAACAGTCATAAAAAATTTTCAAATTGAAACCAGAGCTAAAGAAAAAAAGGTTGAAGACGAAGACGTGATAAAACTAATCCGCCGTCAGGTTAAACAGAGAAGGGAAGCCATTTCCCAATATCGGCAAGGCAATAGACAGGATTTAGCCCAAAAAGAGGAAAAAGAAATTTCTATTGTTGAAAAATACCTGCCGGCCCAGTTTAGCGAAGAAGATTTAAGAGAACTGGTGAAAAAGAAAATTAAAGAAGCGGAAATTCAGGATAGATCGGACTTCGGAAAATTGATGGGCATTGTTATGAGAGAAGTCAAAGGTCAAGCTGACGGAAATTTAGTTAGAAAAATTGTGGAAGAGGAATTAGCACGGCCTAGTTAAAGTTTAAAGTGAAAAGTGAAAAGTTGCGGGACTCTATGTTAGTAACTTTTAACTCCAGACCCGATTCATGCAGCTTGATATTGAAGTTGCCAACCTAACAAGGCATAAAGTAAAAAAAGCTTTTATCAGTAAGGTTATTATAGAAGCGGCTGATTTATATAATCGACATCTTAAAAAAGTCTCGGTCTCGGTTGTTTTAATCGGAGAAAAGAGAATGGGAAGTCTTAACAAGAGATATTTAGGCAAGGATAAAGCTACCGATGTCCTTTCATTCAATTATAATTTGGGTTATAATGCAAAAGAAGGCGGGCGGTTGAAGCGGAAGCGAGCGAAAGGCAAAAAAACAATAGAAGGAGAATTAATATTGTGCCCCGAAGTTATTAAAAAGTCGGCTAGGGAAAATAAAATTAAGTTTAATCAGGAATTAGCCTTTGTTTTGGCTCACGGATTTCTACATCTGGCGGGAATGAAGCATTCTAAGAAGATGTATAAGATACAGGATAAAGTAGTTAAGTCAATGATCAATGAACAATGAACAATGAGCGGCAAGCAATGACCAGCAATTTATGGCAAAGCTTTAATTTATTTGTTATTGATTGATCATTGTTCATTGAATGTTGATCGTTGAATATCATGCAGGATATAAAAGAACTGCTCAAAAGTTTTAAGCATGCTTTAAGGGGCATTAAGTACGCTCTTAAGAACGAACGAAATTTTCAGATAGAAATTTTGATTGGCTGTTTTGTGGTATTCCTGGCGTTTATTTTCGAAATCAAGACCTGGGAAAAAATTATTTTATTCTTAGTTGTTTTTGCTGTTTTAATAATGGAACTAATAAACACTATTTTTGAACGAGTGGTGGATATATTAAAGCCCCGGGTGCATCCATACGCCCAATTGGTTAAGGATATGATGGCGGCGGCGGTATTGCTTGCGTCGATAGGCGCGGTTGTAATCGGAACGATAATTTTCTGGCCGTATTTCGGAGATCTGCTGGGGTGATTTTTGCAATGAAGTAGGGGCTTGTTGTATAATTATTATGCTAATCTGCGAATAAATGCCAATCCGCCAATTGCGAATACGAATTAAGCATTAGCAATTCGTTGATTAGCATTTATTAGCAGATTAGCATCACAATATGGCTAAAGGAGAAATAGCGGTTGGTCTCGACATTGGCTCTTCCAATGTGAGAACTGTAATTGCGCAAAAATTTGAGGATGAGGAAAAACCCAGGGTAATGGGGGTAGGCATTGTCCCTTCTGCTGGTGTGCGCCGGGGGATAGTGGCTGATGTGGAAGAAACTATCAAATCGATAAGCGGTTCTATCGAAAATGCGGAGAAAACTTCTGGAATAGCTGTTTCCAAAGCTATAGTCAGTGTGGGCGGAGTTCATATCACTTCCCAGGAGAGCCAAGGAGTTATAGCTTCGGGGAGAGCCGATGGAGAGATAAACAGTGAGGATGTTGCTAGGGCCTTGACGGCGGCCGAGACAGTCTCTCTGCCTTCCAATATGGAAATTATCCATACCATTCCCAGAAGCTACACAGTTGATGATCAGAAGAATATAAAGGATCCTATTGGAATGAATGGGGTGCGATTGGAAATCAACGCGCTTTTAATATTGGGCTCGACGCCTTTTATTAAAAATCTTTCCAAATGCGTCTATCAAGCCAATGTTGAGATAGAAGATTTAGTTTTCAGCGCCTTGGCGGCCTCCAAAGCGGCTCTCAATAAGAGACAAAAGGAATTGGGAGTGGTTCTTGTTGATATTGGAGGCGGGACGACAAGTTTGGCTGTTTACGAAGAAGGCGAATTAGTTCAAGTGGGCGTGGTCCCTGTCGGTGGCGGACATATAACGAATGATATTGCCATCGGGCTGCGGACTTCTATAGATGTTGCTGAAAAGGTTAAAATTAATTACGGCTCGGCTCTTCCAAGTGATATTAGCAAGAAAGACCAAGTGAATCTAGCCGAAATAGAATCAAGCGAGGAGGGTGGTGTTTCCCGTCGTCACGTTGCCGAGATTATAGAAGCTAGGCTGGAGGAGATTTTCACTATGGTGGACAAGGAGCTTAGAAAGACGGATCGGTCGGGGATGCTGCCGGCGGGAGCGGTAATTGTGGGAGGAGGAGCTAAGCTTCCAGGAGTAGTGGATTTGGCTAAGAAAGTTTTGAGACTGCCGGCACAAACCGGGTTTCCGGTTGAGCTTGGAGGAATTATAGATAAAGTAGACGAGCCGGGATATGTTACAGCCGTGGGGTTGGCTCTTTGGGGAATGGAAGATGTCTCGGACCGGTCAGCCGGAATAAAGATTCCGGGCATTGATGGTCTTCCCAGAGTCGGACAGACGGTGGATAAGATGAAAGAATGGCTTAGGAAATTTCTGCCATGAGTTAGTGATCAATGATCAACGAACAATGAACAATGAACAGTGAACAGTGAACAGTGAACATTGAACATTGAACAGTGAATAATAAAAAGTGGCATAAAGTCTATTTTTTATCCTTATTGATCG
>CAZIWW010000005.1:0-18299 GCA_964543275.1 uncultured Bdellovibrionales bacterium
TGCTCTGCGCCTGGCGCACGACTCTTTGCGGATCCTCGTTGCGCAAAACAATATCGTCTATCATTTCGTCGAAAATTTTTTCCACCGCCAGATTGTCCGGCTGACGCCAGCTTTTGGCGATGAGATTGCCTTCAGCGAAAGGGGAAATTAAAATGTCATCTTTCTGCTTTTCAATTAAATCTCTTCGCGCGGCCGGTTTTTTCTGGCTTTCTATATACTCAAAAGCCGGGTCGTAATTAGAATTTGTTTCCTTTCCTTGGACTGACTCCTGATTGTAACCAGTCATAGTTAAAAATTTTATAAACCTCCATGCTTCGGTTATCCTTTCTTCGTTGCTAGCCGGTTTTATTTTGCTGGCTTGAACGTCGGAACCGGCTTGAGCGTCCCTGAATTTATTTTTGGAAACCGCGAAACCCCAGTAGTTGGCAAAATTAACATCCAAGCCTCTGCCTTCTTCATCCTTATTCTGCGGAATCGGCGCCACCCCGAAACTCAACTTGGGAGCCCGAGACTGAATTTTGGGAATAAGCCAGGAATAATTTATCATCATAGCCGTCTTGCCCTCAATAAAACTATCAACCGAGTTGTGCATAAAAGAATTCCAGCAATATTCCTCGTTAGAGAGATTGGAGAACTTGGTGTAATAAACCAAAGCCGAGACGCCGGGGGACAGCTTGCCGATTCCCGAAGATTCAGGCAATTGAGCAAAAGTAGCCTCTCCGCTTTCAGGATCGTTCATCTCCGCGCCGGCCTGCATCATAAGCAAGGTTAAAATGTCAGTGGCCCGATTAATTTTTCCTTCGCCGGCAGAGCTGTCGCTGGAAGCTCCCATAGCCGCGCCGGAAACAATAATGTTTCCAAAAGAATCAATCTTTGTTATTTTCTTAACCGCGTCGTCAAATTCCTGCCACGTTCTGGGAGGATGAGTTAGTCCAGCTTGGTTTAAGAGATTTTTGTTATAGTAAAGGGCGAGAGAGTCAACACTGCGCGGCAGAGCGTACACTTCTTCATCCGCAATAAAGTCTTGACTAACTACGTCCACAAATTCATCGTGCACCCGTTTAAGATTGATAATATCTTGAGGGGCCGGCGCCAGCTTATTTTGGTGCTTTGGAAGCCAGGTATTGTGGATTAAAAATACATCCGGGCCTTTTCCGGCGGCCAACGCCTCAACCAGATCATTTTCGTAAGAATTCACCAAAAGCTTTTTATAATTTATTTCTCTGACCCGCGGGTTTTTGTCTTTATATTCATTTATGGCTTTCGTCATTACATCCGAATCATCAAACAACCCCCAAACTTCGAGGCTAACCTGATAGCTTGGGCCGGGCTTCTTGCATCCGCAGCCGGAAAGAAAAATAACCGAAATTAATAAAAGAAAAGCTATGATTGGCAACGTAATTTTTGTTTTGGTCATTTTGGTTTAGTTTCGAAATATAAACTAACCTTCCACTCTCAAACAAAAGGAGATGTCCGTCCGACTAGGCAGGCAGATAGAGCGGAGTTTAAAAACAATAAACTTTAAGCTACTAAAATCACTTCCTCTTAAACAGCAATCCGTAATGATAACCGCCGGCATTCAGCTCGCGCAAGAAATCAAAATCATCCTTCGCCATTTCTAAAACATCCTCTTTTTTTACTCTAATGTCAGCCGCCGGTCCGATAGAAAAATTCTTCCAACTATCCCACTCAACTACAATAAGCATTCCTTTGCCCTTCAAAACTCTAGCGGCTTCTTTTATTATATTTTCTTTCTCTCGGTTCTGAAACAGAACATCTTTCACAACCACTACATCCAAAGATCCGTCTTTCAAGCCCGAGCCTCCCAAAATTTCTATGTTAGCTTTCTTTAAAATTATGTTGGTCAGCTCTTTAATCTTAGCCGCGCCTTTAACCGATTCCAAGGAGGATGGTAAAACATCCAAGGCGTAAACCTTGCCATCTTCGCCGCCTTTGGCGCCGCCTCCGGCTAGAACTTTCTCCGCCAGAGCAATAGTAAAGTATCCCGATCCGCAACCGAAATCAGCTCCTGTCCAGCCTTTTTTGACTCCCGCTTCAGCCAATACCTTTCGCGGATCAACAAAGTCTTTTGGCAAATTTAAATCTTTCATTGCTTTTAACATCCTTTATTGACAATTCTACAATAAGTTTAAATTTATAACAACACCGCATTTATTGGTCACGGGGAAATGGGCCGTTAGCGGTAAGCCAAGCTGTAGGTCATAAGCTGTTGAGCTTTGCCTATATCCTATAACTTAAGGCCAGACCGGCTTCTTACAGTTTATTTCCCTGCGGCCGATTTCCGCCAAAATTAATAGGGAACGAAACAAACGTTCCCTATTTTCTAAAAACATCAGTAATGTTAAATTACAACACCGCCGTGGCCGCGATCTTATCGCTTTTGTTAAGTCTCATCACCCTTACTCCTTGAGTAGCTCTGCCTAAAACAGAAACACTCTTGAGCGGCACCCGAATAATCTGCCCTTTAGTCGAGGTAGTAATTAAATCAGCCTCCAAATTGTCGGCGTTAACTATGTGAGCCGAAACCAATCTTCCGGTCCTGGTCGTAATTTTAACCGTTTTGACGCCGCTGCCGCCTCGCTTCTGAATTTTATAAGCTTTAAGATCAGTTCTCTTGCCAAACCCGTTTTCCGTCAGCACTAAAAGTTGGTTTCCTTTCTGGTTTCTGGATATGGCGTCCATACCCACCGCTTCGTCGCCTTTCTTAAGATTTATCCCCCGCACGCCGGCGGCGCTTCTTCCCATAGCCCGAACATCGCTTTCTTTAAAGCGAATAGCCTGCCCGCCGGC
Source organism: uncultured Bdellovibrionales bacterium (assembly GCA_964543275.1). Classification (GTDB taxonomy): domain Bacteria; phylum Patescibacteriota; class Minisyncoccia; order Moranbacterales; family UBA11712; genus CAZIWW01. The sequence goes on from CAZIWW010000005.1 coordinate 2,812, forward strand.
AGTGGTAATAACAATTTCATCCTTGCCCGTAGTCGGCTCTATCCAACGGAGCTGATCGCCTTTCTGGAGAGTAATAGCAACAAGCCCGGACCTTCTTACCTTGCTAAAATCTTCAACGGCTGTTTTTTTCACCGTTCCCAGCTTGGTAGTCATAAACAGGTATTTCGCCCTGCTATCTTTCCCAAAGGCTACCACGGCTGTTATCTTCTCCTCCGGACCGATTTGCAAAAAGTTAACCACAGCTTGTCCCTTAGCCGTCCGCGAGGAAGCTGGAATCTCATAAGCTTTAGTCTGAAAAACTTTTCCGCTATTAGTGAAAAACAGCAAGTTGTCGTGAGTCATAGCGCTGACAACTTTGTCAATCTCGTCGCCCTCCTTGGTTGTAGCCCCGATAACTCCTTTCCCTCCTCTTCTTTGCACCCGATAAATAGACGGGTTCATTCGTTTGATATAGCCGTCTTCGGTAACCACGATAATAATTTCTTCGTTGGCTATAAGATCCTCTTGCTTGAATTCTCCAACGGCGTTTTTAAACACCTTAGTTCTTCTCTCGTCACCGTATTTTTCTCTTATTTCTCGAAGTTCTTTTTTGACAACTCCTAAAATCTTGGTCGGACTTTTCAGAAGACTTTCCAGTTCTCTAATTAGCTTTAGTTTCTCTTTAAGCTCGTCCTCTATTCTTTTTCTCTCCAATCCGGCTAAAGTTTGCAGCTTCATTTCTAAAATAGCCATTGCTTGCTTGTCGGAAAGCTTAAACCTTTTCATTAGGTTCCGACGAGCCACTTCCTTGGTAGCTGATTTCTTAATAGTGTCAATAACAGCGTCGATGCTATCAAGAGCTTTTTTTAAACCTTCTAAAATATGGGCTCGCTCTTTGGCTTTGCGAAGTTCAAACCTAGTCCGACGAGTTACTACCTCTCGACGATGAGCTACAAAATACTCCAGCATCGCTTTAAGATTCAGCACCCTAGGCTCAATCCCATCCACCAAAGCCAGCATATTAACATAGAAAGTTTTTTGCAGATCAGTCAAAGAATAAAGCTTGTTTAAGACTTTTTTGGGAAAGGACTCTCTTTTAAGATCAATAACGATTCGAACGCCGTCCTTATTAGAAGACTCATCCCGAATATCTTTTATGCCTTCTATTTTCCCCGCCTTTGCGAGCTCGGCAATTTTGGCGATAGTAGTTGCTTTATTGGAGGCATAAGTCATCTCCCGAACTATAATCTGAAATTGGCCGTTCTTGTTTTCCACAATTTCCGCTTCAGCCCGACTAACTATCCTGCCTTGGCCAGTCAGATAAGCCTGCAGAATTTCTTTTTGATTATAAATTGATCCGCCGGTTGGAAAATCAGGCCCCTTGATAAACTCTGCCAGTTCTTCCACTGAACAATTTGGATGATCGATTAAGTGAGAGATGCCGTCCACCAGCTCATTGAGATTGTGAGGAGGAATGTTGGTAGCCATTCCTACGGCAATGCCCATCGTCCCATTGAGAAGAAGTTGGGGAACTCTGGTTGGAAGAACCGATGGTTCTTGGCGGCTGGCATCGTAATTTGGAATAAAATCCACCGTTTCTTTCTCAATGTCGGTCATTATCTCCTCCGACAAGGCGGTCAGCCGAACTTCGGTATAACGCATAGCCGCTGCGCCGTCGCCGTCCATCGAGCCAAAATTTCCCTGCCCGTCCACAAGGGGATAGCGCATAGAAAAATCTTGAGCCATCCTCACCATAGCGTCATAAACTGCCGCATCTCCGTGCGGATGATATTTGCCCAAAACTTCTCCCACTACCGTGGCTGACTTTCTATATTTGGCTGAATGCGTCAGTCCCAGATCACGCATAGCGTAGAGAATGCGGCGATGAACCGGCTTAAGACCATCTCGCACATCCGGCAGAGCCCTGGAAACAATCACGCTCATAGCGTAAGCCAGGTAAGACTCTTTCATCTCGCCGGTTATCCTTTTTGGTTTTATGTAGCCTATCTCCATGAGTTTCTTTACGAATTACAAATAAAGTACGAATATACGAATTAGTTTTTCACAACAAAATCTTGAAATATAGCAGAATTATTAATACTGTGTTATTCGTACATTCGTAAAGATTCATAATTCGTAGAGATCTACGGCAGTTCCGGCACTTTCTTGCTGTCTTGACCTTCGTTCTCATTTTCAGGTAGATCCCGCCTATCGCTGTTATTATAATTCTCGCCCTCGCTGTTAAATTCATATTCCTGCCGCGTGTCAGCGCCACCATCCGACGGCAGCCGCTCGAACATTTCCTGAATCGACTTTTTGCCTTCACCAAATTCTTCTTTCAAGCCCTCGAGCTCCTCAAGCGATTGAGAGGATTTTTCACGATCCTCGCGCGCTTTCTTATTCATCTCGCTGAATGAAACCAGCCAAACAATCAGAACCAATCCAAAAGAAACCGCCGTGGCTATGATGGCGATTCTTCGCCGCTGATGCTCGGGCTTGTTTTGTAAACGTCTTATGTATTCTTTAAATTGCATAATATAGAACACTTTCTTCTCATTGAAGTTTTCTATTGGTGAGACTTTAATAAAAATTTTCCCGCACTTTGCTAGAATTTCCTACGCGGGAATTCCGATATAAAGGTGACGGGCAGTAAAGCTGGAGGAAAGAGAATTAAAATTCGTCGCGAAGCGACACCTTAGCTTTGCGCTTTGAGTTTTGAGTTTTATTGCTACGCATTCACAACATTCATCAAAACCACTTTAATCTTCTCGTCGCTTAAATCCTTCTTTTTAAGAATCAGCTTGTCGACTTTTTCTCTAGGACAAATTCCAATCTCGCGGCAGAATTTTTTCTCGTCGTCAATCTTAATTTTAAGCGGCGGTATTTTGTAATGCATCGGTAAAACTATTTTAGGACCCACCTGGTCCACAACTTCTTTAGCTTCCTTGCCATTAAGCGTAAAAATTCCTCCAACCGGAACAGCTAAGATGTCAACGCCGTTAATTTCCTCCAGCTGATTGTTGTCAAGCTTAACCCCCAAATCGCCTAGGTGGCAAAATCTGATGCCTTCGCTTTCAATTATAAAAATAGTGTTAAGCCCGCGCTCGGCGCCTTCCGATTTGTCATGAAAAGAATTAATGCCGGTGATAGAAACACCCCTTATGGAATAATCACCCGGAATATCAACAATTTGAGGTTCACCCTTAAGAGATCCGACGTTGTTATGATCATAATGCTGGTGACTGACAGTCACAATATCCGCCCGTCCATGCGGCGGTCTCAAGCCAATAGCCCGATCGAAGGGATCGGCAAAAATAACCACATCCCCGCCCGAACCTCTTCCTTCCGGCTTAGTTACAATCTTAAAGCACGAATGTCCGTACCAATAAATAGTCATACTTATTTCTGGAAGCTAAACTTCCACAATGGAAGTTTAGCTTCTATTACACGCTTACTATCCTAACAATAGAAATCTAGCACAAATTACAGAAAGTTTCAATAAGTCAAGCAAACTATGCAGACCCTTGCCAAAGCTTCGCTTTTAATATATAATTTTCAAAGCGTGCAAGGGGGATTTTTGTTTTTCTCTGCGAATTGCGAATCTTTGCGAATATTTGGGCAAATGCCTCATTCCTCTTTACAAACGCATACCTGAAAATTCATTTATTAGCACAAAATTCGTAATTCATAAAGAGCGCTAATCATTAATCTAATCATTAACTCCATGACAGACAACAATCAACTCTTTGATACTTTAGACAAAGAGGTAGATAAAATTTCTCAAGACAAAACAGAAACACTTAAGCCAGACGTAAAAAAAACAGCTGACAAAGCCGAAGAAAAAACATCCGAGCCTAGCACGATGGCCGATTTTCTAAATCAAAGCAAGTCAGTCCCGCTCAAGGAAGGAGATATAGTGCAGGGAAAGGTTATCGAAACCGATTCTATGGCCGTCTATCTCGACCTAGGACCCCTGGGAACCGGCATAGTCCTGGGAAAGGAAATAAAAGATGGACTGGGAGCTACCGATAATCTAAAGATAGGCGACATTGTTTCGGCTACAGTCGTCGATCTTGAAAACGAGGAAGGCTATGTTGAGCTCTCCGTCCGCGAAGCTTCTATTGAAAAAGCTTGGCAGGACCTGGAAGAAAAACAAGCTAAAGAAGAAACTTTCTTCACTAAAATTCTGGACGCCAACAAAGGCGGGCTTATTATTGAAGTCAACGGAATTAGCGGATTTCTTCCGGTTTCCCAATTAACCAGCGATCATTACCCCCGGGTAGAAGACGGAGAAAAAAGCAAAATTTTGGAAAAATTGCGCCAGCTCATAGGAGCCGAGCTGAAAGTAAAAGTTATCGACACGGATAAGGAAGGAGAAAAACTAATCGTCAGCGAGAAAGCCGCTTTCAGCGATAAAGAGAGAAAATCTATTTCTGAAATTAAGGTTGGAGACACTATTGAGGGCGAGGTAAGCGGAGTAGTTGACTTCGGCGCTTTTGTCAAGTTCTTGCCGCCCAGCAAAAAGGATTCTAAAAAAGAGGAAGATAAGCTGGAGGGATTAGTCCATATTTCGGAATTGGCTTGGCAGCTAATCGACAACCCGCGAGACGTCGTAAAAACGGGGGACAAGGTAAAATGCCAAGTTATCGGCATTGACGATACTCGAGTCTCTTTAAGCATTAAGGCTCTGCAGAGCGATCCTTGGAACAGAATTGAAAAAAAATACAAAGTGAATGATGTTGTTGACGGAAAAGTAAGAAAGATAAATCACTTCGGGGCTTTTGTCTATCTGGACGACGACATCCACGGCCTAGCACACATCAGCGAATTGCTCGAATCCAATCCCGGCAAGAACATCGAAGAGATTATCGAGGTTGGAAAAACCTACAAGTGGAAAATTCTTTCCATAGAGCCAAAGGAACACAGAATGGGGCTTGCCTTAGTTAAAAGCTAAAAGCGCAAAGTTTCTAAAATTACAACTCGAAGTTTAAAGTTATAAAGAATTCCAAATAACTTTAAACTCTGGACTGCGGATTTAAATTTTAAATTTTAAATTTTTAACTAAATGCGCTCGCGCATTTTCATAATCACCGGCACTTCCGGGTCCGGCAAGGATTCGGTTATAAAAGAAATTAAGGCAAGGGGGTTAGATTTCACGCAGGTAAAAACTACCGTCAGCCGACCCAAACGCGAAGGAGAATCAGAAGGAAATCCCTACTATTTCGTGTCCTCGGAGAAATTCAAAGAGAAAATAAAAAGAGGCGAGATGATAGAGTACGCCCTGGTTTACGGGAAATACTACGGAGCAGAAAAGAAAGAAATTGAACGGTGCTTAGCTACCAATAAGCCGGTAATTTGGAAAGTGGACATTCAAGGAGTGCCGGTAATCAAACAAAAGTATCCTAATTCAATTTGCCTTTTCATCTCGGCGCCCAATTTTGAAATTTTAGAAAAAAGGCTTCGCGGAAGAGGAAAAGACAGCGAAGAAGTTATTCAAAAAAGATTAAAAACAGCCAAGGAAGAAATGAAAGACGCCGAACAAAACCCTATTTACGACCACATTATAATAAACGAGGAAGGAAAGCTCGATCAGACAGCCAACCGTGTCGTATCCATTATTAAAAATTATGCCCTTAAATAATCTTGCTAAAAAAATTCAAGAAAATATTTTCCATCATCGGCTTTTCCGACGCGGAGCGAAAATCGTCATCGGCGTCTCCGGAGGACCGGATTCAGTTTGCGCTTTGGACATACTTAATCGCCTAAAGAAAAAATATAATCTGTCTTTAATTGTCGTTCACATTAACTACGGTTTGCGAGGCAAAGATTCTAAAAGAGACGAAGAATTAGCCAGGCAGTTGGCCAATAAATATTCCTTGAAAATTAAAGTTCTCAAAAAAACCCAGAAATCCAAAAACCTCCAGGCCCAGCCTAACCTAGAAGAGAGACTTAGAAAAATCCGCTACGACTTTTTCGAGAAGGTAAGAAAGAAAAATAATTTTGACTTTATCGCAGTTGGTCATAACTTCAACGACCAAGCCGAAACCGTGATGATGAGAATTCTGCGCGGGACTGGACTGCGAGGTTTGGGAGCTATAAAATTTAAGAACGAGAAAATTATCAGGCCGTTGCTTAATGTAAAGCGAAGCGAGATAATCGCCCATCTTAGGCAAAACAAGATCCCGTACCGCATTGACAAAACCAATCTGGGAACAGATTTCACTCGCAACCAAATTCGAAACAGACTCTTTCCTTACTTAGAAAAAAATTTTAACCCCAAAATACAGGAATTGCTATGCAGCCTTTCTCAATCCGCAAGCAACGACTACGATTTCATTCAACAATTCTCCCGGGAGTGGCTGAACTGCCAAAAAGAACTCAAAATTTCAGAGCTCCGTCAGCTCCATCCGTCCATTCTGCGGGAAGTCCTGCGACTAAAAATAGAAAAAACTCTTTCACATCTTCGCGAAATTGAATCCGCCCACCTCAACGAAATTATTAAAATTATCGAGAGTAATAAAAGCAAGGACCAGAAATTCATCTTTAAAGGTTTGAAAGTTGAGAGAAAAGGTGATAGATTGGTTATAGGGAAAATGTAATATTATGCGAAATTTTATTAAAAATCTAATTATAATTTTATTGGTCTTCTTCGCCATCTCCGGCATTGTAATGGTCTATAACACTCCCATTAAGAAGGTTAAGGAAGTAACTTTGAGCACGTTAGCCAGTCAAATCAACGAAGAGAAGGTCAAAGAAATCCAAGTTGAAGGAGATAAACTGGATATTACTCTCAAAAATGACGTCAAAGAAAAGTCCCGCAAGGAAGCCGAAGCTTCGCTTTCTGAATCGCTCAAGAATTACGGTGTGGACTCGGAGAAACTGCGAGCGGTTAATGTAACTATCAAAGATGTGGCCACCTCCGCTTTTTGGATAAACACCATCATTCCTTTTCTGCTCCCGTTTTTAATCATCGGAGGATTCATTTGGTTTATGATGCGTCAAGCTCAACGCGGAAGCAACCAAGCCCTCTCTTTCGGGCTTTCCCGAGCCAGACTCATCTCTCCTCAAAAGAATAAAAAGAAAAAAATTACCTTTGCCGATGTGGCCGGCTCCGAAGAAGCCAAGGAAGAATTGAAAGAAATTGTCGAATTTTTAAAGCATCCCAAGAAATTTTTGGATTTGGGCGCCAGAATTCCAAAGGGTGTTTTGCTTCTCGGGCCTCCGGGAACCGGAAAAACCTTAATCGCCAAAGCGGTGGCCGGAGAAGCTAAGGTCCCCTTCTTTAGCATTTCCGGATCGGAGTTTGTGGAAATGTTCGTTGGAGTAGGCGCCAGCCGGGTGCGCGACCTTTTCCGTCAAGCCAAGAAAAACGCTCCCGCTATCGTTTTTATCGACGAAATCGACGCCGTGGGCCGCCACCGAGGAGCCGGGCTTGGAGGAGGACACGACGAGCGCGAACAAACTCTTAATCAGATTCTTGTTGAAATGGACGGCTTCGAAACCGACACCAATGTGATTGTCATTGCCGCCACTAACCGACCGGATGTTTTAGATCCAGCCTTGCTCCGGCCAGGGAGATTTGATAGACGAGTGGTTATGGATTTGCCTGACATTCGCGAGCGAGAGGCAATTTTAAAAATCCACTTAAAGAACAAACCTCTTGACAAAACAGTTGATCTAAAAAGAATCGCTTCTAGAACTCCCGGCTTTTCCGGAGCCGACCTCTCCAACTTAGTCAATGAGGCCGCCATTCTAACCGCCCGCGAGGGCAAAAAAATAATCGGCGCGGATGAACTTAACTCCTCCATTGAAAAAGTTATCCTTGGGCCCGAGCGAAAAAGCAAAGTTTTAAACCCTAAAGAAAAAGAAATAACCGCTTACCACGAAGCCGGCCACGCTCTGGTCGGAGCCAGCCTTAAAAACGCCGATCCGATTCAAAAAGTTTCTATTATTTCTCGCGGACAAGCCGCCGGATACACCTTAAGCGCTCCTCAAGAAGATAAAAGGCTTTATAGTCGGGCGTACTTCATTGACGAACTAGCCGTTTTGCTGGGAGGATACGCCAGTGAAAAAATTACCTTTGGCGATATAACAACCGGCGCCTCTAACGATCTGGAAAAAGCCACCAGCATCGCTCGCAAGTTAGTCACACGCTACGGCATGAGCAAGCTTGGTCCCAGAACTTTCGGCAGAAAAGAGGAATTGGTCTTTCTTGGAAAAGAGCTAAGTGAAGAAAAAAATTATTCAGAGACTACCGCCAACGAAATTGACAAAGAGGTTTCAAATTTTATTAAAGAAGCTTATCAAACCGCCGAAAAAATTCTCATTGAAAAAAGAACATTTCTGAAAAAAATAGCTAAAGCTCTTTTAGAGAAAGAAACTATTGAGCTGGAGGAATTTAACGCTCTTATCGGCAAAACGGAGACAAAAGAAAAGGCCGAGAAGAAGCCCGCCGATGAGAAACAAGTTTCTAAAGAGACAGTTCTTAAAACTGTTGCTTAAAGAAAAACGCAATGGAACTCGCAAACCCAAACACAGACCAAGACAAGAAGAAATTTCCTTTCATTCCCATCTTCAAACAAGCTTGGGAAATTACCTGGCGCAATCGCTTCTTGTGGTGGTTTGGTTTCCTGATCGCCTTAGGATCGCCCTCCGGTGGTTTTAATTTCCCTGGAGGAGGCAATCCAGAAGATATAAACAAGGTATCCGACTTCGCTCAATCTCATTTTAAGTTTCTATTAGGTTTGGGTTTGACAGCTTTGCTGGTTGGCATTCTGCTATTTTTTATTTCCATTATCGCCAAAGCCGGTCTTATAAAATCCGTCAGTCTTATCGCGCTTGGCCACCAAGAAGTTAATTTTAAAGTCGGCTGGAGAAAAGGGAAAAAATATTTGTGGAAGCTCTTTTGGCTAGCTTTTATTTTTTCCTTGGCTGTCGCAGTTATTTTGCTAGTCTTGGCCGTGCCCGTCATTTATCTTTTTATTATGAAATCATGGGTAAGCGCCGTGATTATTGCTCTCTTGGCTATCGCTATTTTTATCCCCTTGATGTTCATAATTGCCATTACTAAAGTTTTCGCTGAATTTTACATAATTCTATCCGATTTAAAAATTTCAGACTCTATCGAAGCCGCCTATAATCTTTTCCTAAAAAACTTATTTAATACTATTATCTTTAAACTTTTAATGTTTGCCGTCGGGATAGTCGCGGGAATTATTCTTCTGCCAGCGGCAATAATTTCATTCGCTATATTCATCCCGCTGGGGGTACTTCTCTACTCGCTAAACAAGATTGTGTTTTTTGTTTTCATTTCCATAGTTGTTCTCGCTTTTTTGACTATTGTCTTTCTCATTAGCGCCGTTCTTACAACTTTTACCACAACCGCTTGGACGCTTTTCTTTCAAGAGATTGCGAAAATAAAAATAAATGACGAGATGTTAGTCAAAAAAGCCGACGAGGAAAAAGTTTTGCCATTGGCCGAGAAAGCTTAGACAACTCTAATTGACTAGACAAATAAGTTTAGCTAAAATTGACAAGTTGTACGAGTTCGCAGCAGTGGCAAGTTTAGAAAGCTTGCTAGTCATAGCCGGCCGCAAAAATGCATTACGCATACATACTGTTAAACTAAAAGGCCTTAAGTTTTATATTCTACATAAGTACACAAGTAATTTAAACCAAGGCTAGCTCAGCGCAAAAGCGGGAGAGTTTTGTTGGCTAGACATAGACAACCCTTAAAACTTATTTACTTTACTACGAATGCTATTTGTCCGAAGCAGACTAGAAGGAATGAAAGAATATCGCAAAGCGACAAAAGGTAGGGGAGATTTAAGAAAAAAGCCGAAAAACATTCTGGGACTGTAGCTCAGCGGTTAGAGCGACCGGCTCATAACCGGTTGGTCGTAGGTTCGAATCCTACCAGTCCCACTCATATCCATTTGGGCGTATAGCTCAGTTGGTCAGAGCGTCTGCTCGACACGCAGAAGGTCTCCCGTTCAAGTCGGGATACGCCCACGGCATAAATCCTTAAAACTTATTATGTCCGGCAAAAAAGAAGAAAAACTTACAAAAAAAGAGGAAGAAAAGCTTCATGTTCAGCTTCTGGAAAAAACAGTCACCCTGATAGCTAGCGGGATGGGACTTGTAGCCGCGTTAGCCTGGAACGATGCCATCAAAAAGCTTTTCGTGCGAATTTTCGGGCCTCAATCCAGCGGTGATATGATGGCTATGTTTATCTACGCCGCTGTTATTACCACTGTGGTGGTGCTAGTAACTGTTCGGCTGACTAAAATAGTGGAGAGACTAAAAAGAAAAAGCGGAGAGAATTAATCTAAATTGCTCTAATTGACCCAAAAAAATCACAATACCCAACCCACAAATATTTAACCTAGGTTTAGTTCTTAAGTATTGGTGCTTTTCTTTAGAGCGCTAGATTAGATCAATTTAGAAATTTTCTCACCTCTTCCTTTTGCCGTGAAACGCCCGATGAATTTCCTTAAGCCGTTTATTGGTAACATGGGTATAGATCTGGGTAGTGGTCACCGAAGAATGACCTAGTATTTCCTGAACGGAGCGAATGTCGGCTCCGTTTTGAATTAGATTAGTAGCGAAAGAGTGACGAAGAGTGTGCGGATGAACGTCCTTTACGATGCCGGCTTTTGCGGCGTAATGTTTTACGATTCTCTGGATAGTCCTTGGAGTGAGACGTAAATCTTGATTGCCCAGCTTCCTATTTTTAACACCCAACTTTGCAAAAAGCGCCGGATCAACATCCATTCTTTCATCTAAGTATTTCTTCAGAGCGTCTCTGGCATTGTCAGAAATGAACACTAGCCTTAACTTAGATCCTTTGCCTCTGATACTGAATTCCTGTTTCTTTAAATTAATCTGGTCGCGATTTAAACCGGTGAGTTCTGAAACTCTCAAACCAGAGCTAAAAAGAAGCTCTAAGATAGCTCTGTCTCTTAACACCTTTAGACTGTTCCCTGAAGCCGCTTCAAAAATTTTTTCCACTTCTTCGATCTCCAGAAATTCTACCTGCCGATCAACCGATTTACCCAGCTCCACCTTGTCAGCCGAGAGAGTTTTAATGTCTTTCTTAGCCAAAAACTTCAAAAAATTACGCAAGGCAATTATATGATAATTTTGGGTTACTTTCTTAAGCGGCCGTCCCTGGACATCCATCAGTCGATTCAAAAAGAGACGGTAGCGCCGCACCAAATCATCAGTTATTTCCCTCGGAGAACTTACTCTCGCCCAATCTAAAAACCTTTCCAGATAGTGATCGTAATTTTCAATCGTCTTCTGGGATCTATCTCTCTCAATTTCTAAGTACTCCAAGTATTCGGTTTTAAGTTGCCGTAGATTCATAATGTTTTGACATACATGCGTTTGACGACGTTGATTGAAAGCTCCGCTTGAAATCAATGTCGTCACAACGCTACTTGTACGACACTAAAAGTATAGCAAATTTAATCAACTCCTGCATTACTTAACAAATGTAATCCGACGGAATGTTTTCGCAGCATAGGCAACATATAAAAACTTTCTAAAAATTACGGCAAAATCAGAGCTGATATTTGGCTTACTTAAAGCAATTTTAAGACTAATCCACAGTTTACTCCTCAACTTAACTTGACATAAGAACAGCCTGTGATAACCTAGTATCCGTAATAATTAGGGATTAGCAGAAACTTGAGAGGCAACGTTCCAAAGCGCTATCTATCGTTAAGCCGCTCTCTAATCCAACAGAAAGGGTAAACCTATTAGTAACAATTCACAGAAATTTCCCAAAGCTATTTGGGAGAAATTCAGAGTCTTACTAAAAAGGGATAACCTTAGAGGAACTTCCTCGAAAATCAATTCAATCCAATCAAGTATAGTCGCCTTTCTTAAAAGAAAGTCCATTGTGATGAGACTTTTTTATTTGTCAAGAAAATATTCAGTAACTCTGGTCGTGACAGCCTGCGTTATTTTAGTGGCTTTCCTAAATTTTACCGCCGCCAAAGAAGCCAGTGGTTCTTTATTCGATTCATTAGCCTCCGATCAAAATAATAGCAATCCTCTTAAAAACAAAATTATCGCCCAAACAGCCAAGGAAAACAATCTAGCCACCGCTCCATTAACCAGCGCCGCTTATCCCGTCGACGCCGAAGCTTTGCTGGAGGAAAATCATAAAGCTGAAACTGGTTACTTCCCAGAAGCATTATCTACTTCTCAAAACCAAGTATTGCTGGCCTCTCTGGGACCAGTCCTGCCAATTAACCCAAAAAGCGGCAACCGAAGCGTGAGGAGCTATAATGTAAAAGAAGGCGAAACTATCAGCGCCATTGCCGCCGCCAATGGAGTAAGCACTAAAACCCTTCTTTGGGCCAATAATCTTTCCGAGGACGATATTATAAAGCCGGGAGATAAAATTTCCATTTTGCCCGTAACAGGAGTAAAGCACAAAGTCAGGAAAGGCGACAATGTCAAAACCATTGCTAAAAAATACAACGCGGACGCTGACAAAATAATCGCTTACAACGACCTGCCAGCCAACGGAGATATTAAGGAAGGAGCCGAACTTATTATTCCAGATGGCTATATATCAACTCCAACTACTACTCCAGCCACCACTCGTCTAGCTTCTGCCAGCCAAAGACAGCATTCATACTCTCGTTCAGCTTCAGTTGAATCCTATGCGCCTTCGGGCAAACTAAGTAAACGAGCTGGAAGCGGCCATCGTTTTCCATATGGCTACTGCACATGGTATGTAGCTTCTAGAAAATATATTCCATGGGGAGGAAATGCCGGATCGTGGCTGGCTAACGCGCGAGCCAGCGGAAAACCCACCGGCAAAACCCCTAAGCCCGGCGCCATCATCGTTACCGGCGAGTCCCGCTGGGGCCATGTGGGAATTGTGGAAAAAGTCAGCGGCAACAAGGTGGTTATCTCGGAAATGAATTACAGCGGCTTTGGCAAAAAAAATACTCGAACGCTAAACGCTAAGAGTCGAGTGATAAAAGGATATATTTACTAACATTACTAATAAAGCAAGGAAGAAGAAAGAGACTATGGCAGTTGACTAGATATGGATAAACACCATGCGAGGCTTATCCAGCAGAATGGACTCCAAGACCATTCTTTTTTTTGGGTTTAATACTCCAAGATACTGCCCTATCACGAAGCTTATAGCATGGCTGCTCGAGAATATCCCAGTCTACTAGAAGATCCAGCTCGAAACGATAACGATCAGTCCTGAAAACTTGGGAATAACAAAACTAATAACCTAATTCCAATCAAATCTTCCGAAGCGGGGCAACTCTCGCCGACAATTTCTTCACCCCAGCTTTTTTAAACGCCACGGTGACTAAATCTTCTTTAGCAGAAATTACAATCCCTTCGCCAAACGACTTATGCAGCACCCGCTCTCCGTCTTTAAAATCAACTTTTAAAAATCCGTCTTCCTCTTCTTTTTTACTCTCCTTTTCCTCTTCCTCGTCATTTATATTATCCGCCAGCTCGTCCGGAATATCGGCTAAAAATCTGGAGGCGACATTAACCCTGGCGGAGCCGAAAATATTTCTGACAGCCGTCCAAAGCAAATAAACTCTCCTTTTGGCCCTTGTGATGCCGACATAGCAAAGCCTTCTTTCTTCCTCCATATCTTGAGGATCGATGAGACTGCGAGAGTGGGGGAATAGCCCGTCCTCCATGCCGGCTATAAAAACTGTATCAAACTCCAATCCCTTGGCGCTGTGAAGAGTCATTAAATGCACCGACTGCTGACTTTGATCCACTTCATTCGAAGAAGAAACGAGAGCCGCCTCCTCCAGAAACCGACTCAACCCCTCCAATCCTTTAAGATCTTTGTATTTTTCGGCTACGGTAAAAATTTCTCTAACATTTTCATATCTAATCCGGCCGACATCCCCCTCATTAAGCAACATTTTTTGATAACCTGACTCGGCAAAAATAAAATCCATAAAGTCTAAAAGATTCATTTTTAAAATTTCTCTTTGAGCTTTCCGGACAAATTGACCGAATCGGCAAAGAGCCCTTGCTTTCGAATCCGCTAATCTTGCTATTTTCACTGCTTGCTCCGCCGCTTGAATTAAATTCAGATTTTCGGCTCTAGCAAAGTCGGTCCATTTCCGAAAAGTAGCCTTGCCAATTCCGCGGGGAGGAAGATTAACAACCCTTTCCAAACTAACACTGTCGTTGGGATTGCTAATCAGCCTCAAGTAAGCCAGGAAATCTTTCACTTCCCGACGCTCGTAAAACCTCACCCCTCCTACGATCCGATACGGCAAAGCTTTTCTTAAAAAAGCTTCTTCCAGCGCCCGGGATTGCGCATTGGTGCGGTAGAGAACCACGAAGTCATTTAGTCCAACTCCGTCTCGCTCCGATATTTTCTTAATCTCGGATACGATAAATTCAGCCTCGTCGCTTTCGTCCCGAGCCTGGTAAATTATAACTTTATGCTTTCCAGCATTGTCAGTCCAGAGTTTTTTGTCTTTGCGATGAATGTTTTTGGAAATTATCCCGTATGCCGCATCCAGTATTTTTTGAGTGGAACGGTAGTTCTGCTCCAGTTTTATTACCTTGGCCTCGGGATAATCCTTTTCAAAATCTAAAATATTTCTAACATCGGCGCCACGGAAAGAATAAACCGATTGCCAGTCATCACCTACAACGCATAAGTTGCGATGCTTCTGGGCAAGCAGATTTACCAAGACATATTGAGACTTGTTGGTATCCTGATACTCGTCAACTAATATATATCGGAAAATATCCTGATATTTTCGCAGAGTCTGTGGATAATTCTTAAAGATCTCAACCGCGTATTGAATCAGATCGTCAAAGTCAAGCCCGTTGTTTTCCTTTAAACGCTTCTGATAGCCCTCGTAAATTTTAGCGGTCACTTCTTCAAAATAGCTTTCTCCTTTTATAAAATCCTCAACCCTTTGGAGTTCATTTTTAGCCTGTGAGATAACCGCCAAGAGCGCTCTGGGATGAAACTGCTCCCGACTTACCCCTTTTTCCTTCATTATTTTTTTTATAAGAGCTAGCTGATCGGCCTCGTCAAAAATGACAAAATTTTTGGAAAAGCCGATCTTGTCTATTTCACGGCGAAGAATTCTTACGCAAAGATGGTGGAAAGTGCCAACCATCGGCTGAATTCCAAAATCTCTCCCTAAAAGTTTTTTTACTCTCTCTTTCATTTCTTCCGCCGCCTTATTTGTAAAGGTAACTGCTAAAATATTTCTGGGAGAAATTTTCTTCCCATGAATAAGGTAAGCAATGCGATGAGTAAGCAAGCGTGTTTTGCCAGATCCCGCCCCGGCTATAACCAAAACCGGTCCTTCCGTCGTAAGAACCGCTTCTCTTTGCTTTTCGTTAAGGCCCTTGATTATTCCCATACAGTGTGTATAATAGATTAATTGCGGGAAATAAGAAACCCCAGGGACAAAATTCAAAATCCAAAATTCCAAATTCAAAACAATATCAAAATTCAAATGACCAAAATT
>CAZIWW010000005.1:18399-36989 GCA_964543275.1 uncultured Bdellovibrionales bacterium
TATGGCTCTTACTAAGCAAAGAAAGGATAATATTATTAAAAAAACTAAAAAGCACGAGAGGGACACTGGCTCTCCAGAGGTTCAAATTGCTCTTTTTACTGAAAAGATAAAACAACTGACAACTCACCTAAAGAAAAATACCAAAGACAACCATTCTCGGAGAGGACTTTTAAAAATGGTTTCCAAAAGAAAAAAGCTTTTGAATTATCTTAAAAGCAGAGATTCCAAAAGATACAAGAAGATAGTTTCCGAGCTAAGATTATAAAAAATAAAACCTTAATAAAAAACTACAAATGCTTACCGGAAAATTTCCAGAACAAAGAGTTGGCGTCTTTGCTGACATTCAAAATATGTATTACAGCGCTAAGGTGCTTTACAAAAAGAAAGTTAACTTTAAAGAAGTTTTAAGAACGGCCGTTTGTCAAAGAAAGTTGATTCGCGCCATCGCCTACGGAATTAAAACCTCCGAGGGGTTGGAGCAAAACTTTTTTGAAGCTCTTCAGAAAACCGGATTTGAAGTAAAAACCAAAGACTTGCAGATCTTTCCCGGCGGCGCCAAAAAAGGAGATTGGGATGTTGGCATAGCCGTAGACGCCATTAAATTAGCCAGCCGCCTAGATGCAATTGTTTTGGTTACCGGAGATGGAGATTTTAAGCCGCTGGTAGAATTTCTAAAATTTAACAAAGGTTGTCGAGTAGAAATTATCGCTTTTTCCGAAAGCGCTTCCGGAAAATTGATCGAGCAAGCGGATGATTTCACGGATTTAAGCGATCAAAAAAGAAAATTCTTGATTTAATCAATAATACTAATCAAGTGACACTAGTAACTAATAACACAAGCGCGTTAATAAAGGAATTGTAATTTGCAGATTGGCATTTATTAGCAGATTATATTTATAGTATAGTTATTGACGCACTTGTGTAATTCGTATACTAGCGTCGCTGAAACTAATTTATCATGGAATCTAAAAAATTTGAGACAGAAATTGCAGGCAGAACCTTAACTATTGAAACCGGCCGCTTGGCAAATCAAGCCAACGCTTCCGTAACCGCCCGCTATGGAGACACTTTGGTGCTAGCCACGGTTGTTATGAGTCCCGAAGCTAAGGAGGGAATGAGTTATTTCCCTCTTATGGTTGACTACGAAGAAAAATTTTACGCTTCGGGGAAAATAAAAGGAAGCCGCTTTATAAAAAGAGAGGGGAGACCAACCGACGAGGCAATTCTTACATCTCGCTTAATTGACAGATCGCTACGTCCTCTTTTCGATCAAAGCATGCGCAACGAGATTCAAGTTATTCTTACCGTCCTTTCCATTGACCAAGAAAACGATCCCGCCATTGTAGCTATAATAGCCGCTTCAGCCGCTCTTACTATTTCCGATATTCCCTGGGCAGGACCTATTGGCGCTGTCCGTGTAGGAGAGAAAAATGAACAACTTATAATCAACCCTAAAAATGGCGAGTTGTCTAAAAGCAAGTTTGATATTGTTGTCTCTGGAATTGAAGAAAAAGTGAATATGATTGAAGCCAAAGCCAAAGAAGCGCCCGAAGAAAAAATCTTGGAGGCAATAAACCTTGGCAAAAGTCATGCCTGCGATATCGCCCGCTTCATTAAGAATATCCAGAAAGAAATAGGGCTAGAGAAAAGAAGAGGAAGTCTCATTAAAGCGGATGACAACTTTGCGCGGGAAATTAAAGACCTTTTCTCTCAAAAAATCCATCACGCCATTTATCAAAAAGATCACGCAAATCAAAGCAATCTCCTAAGAAATATTTCTAATGAAGTTGAAGAACACATTAAGCTAAAACACGAAAAAGATTTTGCCGAGAAAAAGGAGGAAGCTTTTCTGGTTTTGGACGAAGAAATGGATCGCTTCCTTCATGAGGGAGTATTAAAAGAAGACCGAAGGCCCGACGGTAGAAAGCTAGACGAAGTGAGAAAAATTACTTGTCAAGCCGGAGTCCTTCCTAGAACTCACGGCAACGGGCTATTCGCTCGAGGAGAGACTCAAGTGCTGTCCGTAGTCACCTTAGGCTCCCCGGGAGACGAACAAATACTCGACACTATGGAATTGGACGAAAAGAAAAGATTTATGCATCACTACAATTTCCCGCCTTATTCAACTGGAGAAGTAAAACCAATGCGCGGGCCTGGAAGAAGAGAAATTGGACATGGAGCACTGGCCGAAAAAGCTTTAGAGTCTATAATCCCAAACAAAGAAATCTTTCCTTACACTATCCGCCTGGTAAGCGAGGTTCTTTCCTCAAACGGATCATCGTCTATGGCCAGCGTCTGCGCCAGTTCTATAGCTCTTATGGATGCCGGAGTTCCCATAAAATCGCCAGTCGGCGGCGTCGCTATGGGAATCATCGCCGGCAAAAATGGAGAATATAAAATCTTGTCTGACATTCAAGGTCCCGAGGATTGTCACGGAGATATGGATTTTAAAATCGCTGGATCAAAAAATGGAATTACCGCCCTTCAGCTGGATGTTAAAATTGAAGGAGTTACATCCGAAATGATTGCCGATACTCTTAAGCAATCTCGGAGAAACCGATTGGAAATATTAAATCTTATGACCCAAGCTATCGGCGCTCCGCGAAAAGAGCTATCTCCTTACGCTCCCCGCGTAACCACTATTAAGATAAATCCGGAAAAAATCAGAGATGTCATCGGTCCCGGCGGAAAAATTATCAACCAAATTATCGACGAAACTGGGGTTTCCATTGACATTGAAGACGACGGTTCAGTCTTTATAACTTCTGAAAATAAAGAAGCCGGCGAAAAGGCCTCGCAGTGGATTAAAAACCTAACCCATGAAGTAAAAATCGGGGAAGTCTTCAGCGGAAGGGTGGCTAGAATAATGAACTTCGGCGCCTTCGTGGAAATTCTCCCCGGCCAAGAAGGTTTGCTCCACATATCAGAGATATCAGACAAAAGAATTCGGAGCGTGCACGACGTGCTAAAAACAGGAGACATCGTATTGGTAAAAGTTAAAGAAATTGATGAACTTGGACGAATTAATCTAACCTCCCGCGGGTTAACCGGCAACCATCAGTTCCATTCAAAAGAAAAATCATCGCCGCAAAAACAAATAATAAAATCTACTCTTTAATATTTTGCAATTAAAAAAATTGTTTAGCTCTGTTCGTCAACTATAAAATATTAAAGAAGTAAACAAAACAAAAATGTTTCGACTAAAAGGGTTTTCCTTCAACCCGTCAAATCAAAATAAAAACACTCGATCGGACAAGTACGAAGACGTGAGAACGCTTAAGAAAGACTACGAAGACTTTGAAGAGAGAAAGCAAGACCAGACGGATCGGAGTGAAAATCCGCCTCATAGCGGCAGTCCGTCATTGCCAACAGCTCCTCCTGCTAATAAGAAGCCAGAGGAAAGAGATGTTAGCCATTCACCATTCCCGCCATCCTACGCAAAAAAATCTTCTTACCGGGAACAATCCGCCGAGTTCCCTTCACCTCCTGCGTCTTTGACGTCCAGCTACTCCTCGCCGCAATCGGATTCTCCCTCGTCTATGAAAATCGACCGCCGCGAAAGAAATATCTCGGAGGATACCACCGAGCTTTACCAACCAGCCTTATCGGATAAAAAAATATCAACCAAAAGCGAGATTCCGGCTACAATTAAAAAAGGCAGTGCTGGCAAACTGATTTTTGTTGTTATCGTCATTTTGATACTAATTATCGCGGGAGCCGGTTTTTACTACTACTGGTTCTTTATCAGAGAATCAGCTCAGCCAAAAGCAGAACCTCTCGCAAATGTACCCTCGGCAAGCGAGAGCGAACCCGGAAATTTACGCCACTTAAGCATAGATACTTCCCTAGGAAAAGGCGAAATAAAGACGGCCGTAAACAACTTTGCCGATGAACTTTCAGCTAGCTCTCTAGAAAACAATCTCTTGGAGGTAAAACCGGTTGATAAGAACAACCAAAAAATATCATTTAGCGACTTCGCATCCGGATTTAATCTAATTATGCCCACTAGTATCTGGGACAAACTCTCTAACGAATACAGTCTTTTCTTTTCCAAAGAAGACGGTTCAGAAATAAAAATGGGACTTGTTCTAAAAACCACTGACGCTAATCTCGTCGAGGATTTAAGAATATGGGAAGATTCTATTATTTCCGATTTGAGCCCGCTTTATCTCGGGCGGCTTTCTTCGCTAACATCAGAGACCCTCTTTAGCTCCTCAAAATACGGAAATGCCGATATCCGATATTACAATTTCCTAAGCCCCGAAAACACTTCTTTGGATTATTCTCTTATTTCGGACAGTAAATCGAGTTATCTTATCATCGCTACATCAAAGAATGCTATGCGGTCCATTATCGATTATATGACGGAGGAGCAGCCTCAAAGTCCAGAATAAGAATTCCCGCAATATATCCATAAGACTCCACTTATTGTTAAGATTTTTTAGAAATTGCTACCGCGCTCTTGGCTAAGCTTTTGATTCCGTTTGACCTTTTCCTGAAAAAATGCTATACTATACTCGTAAGCTTAAAAACAACAAATAAGTCTCCGGGCAGATAAGTTCCAATCACAATTTCCCCCTATTTGTGATTGGAACTTATCTGCTTTCCCATTTTTTCTCCCAACGCGGAGGAATAAAACAAAAATAAAATTTTTGAAAATAAACAAAAACAAAAATTTGGTTCTTTTAAACCGTGGGGAGGTAGATATAAAATTAGACATATACGCAAAGTATATGTCGGCAGTATGTCGCTGTGACGCCTTTCACCCGGGCTAGCAGCACTCGGCTGACATATTGGTATATGTCAAACACCGGCGGGCTCCGCCACTTAATAATTTTTTGCGGGCGCTTGAGCCCGTCGGTATCAGATAAAAAGCGTAACAGCGAGGATGAAAAATACAATCGGCTTTAGTAAAGGCGATTTTTTGTTTTTGAAAAGTTTACCGCTATACTAAAACCAGTTATGAATCAAAACGGCAATTTTAGAAAAACCGGCAATATCGGGGAAATTATAGCCGCCAATTATCTGAAGCAAAGAGGCTATAAAATTTTGGAAATGAACTTCGAAAACAAAGTCGGCTACCGGCTGGGAGAAATAGACATCGTGGCTCGAGATCCCAAAAGCAAAGAAATCATCTTTGTGGAAATAAAAACTCGCCGCAAGACAAATAACCGCCCTCTCCAGCCAGAAACAGCCATAACTCGGTCTAAATACCGCAAACTATCAAGAATCATATCAAATTACCTTAATAAACATAATTTAGCTGATTCCGATTATCGCTTGGACGCAATTTCCATCGAGCTAGACACCAAAAAAAGAAAAGCTTCCTTAAGACATCTGTTGAACATTTACTTCTAAAAATTTCAAATGTCAAAACCCCAATTTCAAATCAAATTCAAAATCCGAATGGCAAGAGCTTCGATTTTTAAATTTGGTATTTAAAATTTGCCATCTTAACTTTGCTACTCTAGCGTAGTGACACTATACACTATAACTTTTAAATGGTATACTCTAAACTGCCAATAAGCTAAGCACTAAATTAAAATCATGCTTGATTCAAAAATTCTGGAGGAGCTCAAGCAAAAGCTCCTAGCGGAAAAAAACAGGATTGAAAAGAATCTTTCCCGGTTAGAAGCTAAAAAGAAAAACACGGACAGAGAATATAAGACCAAGTTCACCGAAATAGAAAGAGATCAGGAGCAAAACGCCGACGAAATGGAAATTTATGAAAGCAATTTGGCCACCGACGAGACTCTTAAGACGGAATTGGAAAAAGTAAACGCCGCTATATTAAGAATAGAGTCTGGAACCTATGGCAAATGTTCTAACTGTCAAAAAGAAATTCCTCTGGAAAGACTTCGGGCTTATCCTCAAGCCGATGTTTGTTTAGATTGTCAAAATAAACTGTCATAAATGCGTTTTCTAAAACCTTCCATACTTCTTGGATTCCTTATTGCTCTTGACCAACTCCTTAAAATCTACTTCACGAAATTACCAAGCCTGCGTCCTTGTCTTAATTTTTTTGTTAATCTCCAATGCAACCAGCAAATAGCTTGGGGAATTCAAATTAGTCCCTTGGCATTCTATCCGGTTTGGCTGGCTATAACACTCTTTATTCTGCTTCTGTTTTTAAAAAGTAAAAGTTTAAAAGAACAACTACCGCTTTTGTTAATTTTATCAGGCGCTCTCGGCAATATGATAGATCGATTGGTTCGCGGTTGCGTTATCGACTTCATTGATTTTAAATTCTGGCCGATATTCAATTTGGCCGACGCGTATATAACTGCGGGAATAATCCTCCTTATAATACAACTCTTAAAAAATAGAAAGCCATTTAGTCAAAATTTCGGGTGAAGCAAACAGATCTTATATTTGGTCATTGAGATTTAGAACTTATTTAGATATTGGAAATTAGATATTAGAAATTTGAACGCAAATGCGCTATCTGCACACCGCAAGAATTTTAACCGAAACCGTTTTTAATTATCACTAGGATTGGTCACTATGTCTTCCAAAATCCTAAGCGCCACAACTATCGGCCTAGACAGCCATCTGGTGGAAGTAGAAGCCGACACTCATTCTGGTCTGCACACTTTTAGTATTGTGGGACTGCCGGACACGGCCGTGAAAGAATCCAGGGACCGCGTCAATTCAGCCATTAAAAATTCCGGGTTTAGGCCGCCGCACCGCTGCGGCCATGTCACGGTTAACCTGGCTCCGGCCGACATACGAAAAGAAAGACCTCTATACGATCTTCCCATTGCCTTAAGTTTTCTGCTAATAACCGAACAGTTGGGAATTGAAATAAAAAACAAGCTATTTATTGGAGAGCTATCCTTGGACGGAAAAATTCGCCCCGTCAATGGCGTCCTGCCCATAGCTATAATGGCCAAGGAAAAAAATATCGAGGAGTTTGTCGTTCCCAAGGAAAACGCCCAAGAAGCCAGCATTGTCGAAGGACTGACGGTTATTCCAGCCGAGAGTCTGAAAGATGTAATTTCTCATCTTTTGGGAGAAAAGAAGATCAAACCCAAGCCGCAGCAAAACATAAACGAAATTTTCCAAAGCAGGGAGTACACCGCGGACATGGCTTTGGTCAAAGGCCAGGAGTATGCCAAGAGAGCTCTGGAAGTCGCGGCGGCTGGAGGACACAATGTGCTTTTCAGCGGCCCGCCCGGTTCGGGGAAAACCCTTCTAGCTCGAACCCTTCCTTCAATTTTGCCGCCTCTAACTTTTGAGGAATCATTGGAAATCACTAAAATTTTTTCTATCGCCGGAAAGCTTCCAAAAAATACCTCTTTAATCACCGAACGCCCTTTTCGCTCACCCCACCACAGCGCCTCGGCCGTTTCCCTAGTCGGAGGCGGGCAGTTTCCCAAACCCGGCGAAATCAGTCTGGCTCACAGAGGAATATTATTCCTGGACGAATTTCCGGAATTCAGCCGAGTGGTTTTAGAAAACCTGCGCCAACCTCTAGAAGACGGCGTTGTCAGCGTCTCCCGTGTCCAGGGAACGCTTTCCTTCCCGGCCAGGTTCACTCTGGTCGCCGCTATGAATCCCTGTCCGTGCGGAAACGCCACTGATCCGGAACGCCTTTGCAGCTGTTCGCCGTCAGCCATTATAAAGTATCAGCAGAAAATTTCAGGACCCATTCTGGACCGCATTGATATCCACGCCGAAGTTCCTCGCCTGAAGTTTGAAAAGCTAAGCGAGAGCAAAACGGGCGAGAGCAGTAAAACTGTCCGCGAGAGAGTCAACTTGGCTCGTCAAAGACAACTAAAACGGTTTAAAGACACTGCAGCCATAACCAACAGCGAAATGCAAAACCGGCACATCAAAGAATTCTGCAAACTCGGCGAGAAAGAAATCCAGCTTCTTAAAAACGCGGTCAACCAATTGCATCTCTCCGCTCGCGCCTATCACCGCATCATCAAAATCGCCCGCACCATCGCCGATCTGGAAGAAAAAGATAATATCGAACCACAGCATCTGGCCGAGGCGATACAGTATCGACAGAGACAGATATAGATAATTAAAACTATATCCCACTACAACTAGTTGTAGTAAACTCTATCCGCTTTGGAATAAGAAGAAGCATTTTTGCTATTTCCCTTCAGGATTTGATCCAAAACAAAAACCTCACTACAATTAGTTGTAGTAAATTACCTTTAACGATTATTTGCTTTATGCGCGGGAAAGTTAAATATCACAATTTATCAGAACTAGAGAAGAAAAAATTCTTGGGGGAATTCTATTCGGTTATTGCCCGGCTTAAAACAAGAGATGAAGTAAAAAATTTTTTCAAAGACCTTTTAACTTTGAGCGAGGTGGTCATGCTCTCACGAAGAATTCAAATCGCTAGAATGCTTATAGAAGGAGAAACGCACGATAACATCCGCCAAAAACTGAAAGTTGGTTTTGGGACTATCGTCAGCGTTGAAAAGTGGCTAAAAGATGGCTTCGGCGGATATAAAGAAATAATCAAAAGATATAAAAAAAGACATAATGGCAAAAAATGGGACGGTAGCGGAAACTTTCCTTATTCCCACGGGTGGCTTCGCAAAAAATACCCACTTCACTTCTTGCTTTCGAATTTAGCAAAAAAGGATTAAAGCTTACTACAACTAGTTGTAGTAAGCTTTATCTATTGAAGAATGGTCTAGACACTTATATGCGCTTCTATATAAAAATAGTCTTTGCTATTCTTATTATTCTGTCGTCTTATCTTTTTTGGCCATTCGACAAAAGAACTTTTGGAATAAAAAAGCCCTCTCCGGTCAAAATTTCCGACAATGGCTTGCTTTTTCAATTATCCACTGACTCGCAAACTGTTGCTGAAATTCTCGCGGAAAAAAATATTGAGTTTTCTGAAAAAGATTACATTTTCCCCGCGCTTGACGCTAAAATTTGTCCAGGCCAAAAAATCACAATTCGCCGCGCTGTGCCAGTCACAATTGAAGTTGACGAGCAAAAAATAAAACTGGACACGCTGGGAACAACAGTTCGAGACGCGATCATAGAAGCCGATGTTACTTTGTCGCATGCTGATAAAATTAGCCCTAGTCTCAATTCGCTCCTCGAACACAATCTTGACATCGTCGTAACGAGAATCAACTTCGAGGAAATAACCATCAAAGAAGATATACCCTTTAAAACAATAGAAAAAGAAGATTCCACCGTACCCTGGAAGCAGAAACAAATAAAGCAAAAAGGCAAGAATGGCAAAAAAGAGCTTACTTACAAAATAACTTACACCAACGGCAAGGAAACTAGTCGTAAGCTTATCAGCCAAAGAGTCGTTAAGCAGCCGGTCGCTGAAATTAAAGTTATAGGAACCAAAATAGTAGTCGGCAAGACTAGCCGAGGAACAGCCACCTGGTATTCAAACGGCAATGGATTAACCTGCGCCAGCCTTAAATTCCCGCTAGGAACTTACTTGCGGGTTACCAATTTATCTAACAAAAAATCGGTTATCGTCAAAGTCAACGATCGAGGACCATTCAGCAAGGAGAAGATTATCGATCTCAACAAGAAAGCTTTCGAGAAAATAGCCAGGTTGGGAGATGGAGTGATTAGCGTGAAAATTGAAGAAATTCTAAACTGAATTTAGAATTATGAATTATGAATTGTGAATTGTGAATGTAAATATGGAATAATAAACGCAAACAAAAATTCTTGCAAAATCCTCTCGATTCCTAATTTTTAATCCTCGTTCTCAATCCTAAATTCTCAATTCGCAATTCCATTAATATGTCCACAAAATTCGGCCAAAATTTTCTTATTGATAGCAGTATTGCCCAAAAGATTATAAAATCCGCAAACTTATCGCCCTTCGACAACATTCTTGAGATCGGTCCCGGAAAAGGAATCCTAACTCAATATCTCGTCCCAAAAGCCGGGAGAATTCTGGCTGTTGAAATAGACAAAAGTTTAGCTGGCTTTCTCCGAAAAAAATTCAAGAACCAGAAAAGTTTGGAAATCATAGAAGGAGACATTTTGAAAATAAATCTCCCAAAAATAATATCCGAAAGGGAATTTAAAAATTATAAAGCGATCGGCAACTTGCCGTATTACATCACTTCGCCGATTATACGACTGCTTTTGGAAACTAAATATCCGCCGCGGAGTTTGATTCTTATGATCCAGAAAGAAGTAGCCGAACGCGTCTGCGCCCCTAAAGGAAAAGAAAGTTTGCTTTCTATTTCAGTAAAATTTTATTCCAAGCCTAAGATCCTGCTTTATATTTCCAGCGAAAAATTCAACCCAGCCCCCAAAGTTGACTCGGCTGTTATTAAATTAGAAAGGAAAAGAGAGATTCCTGAAATAGACACAAGAAATTTTTTCTCCTTGGTCCGCGCCGGGTTTTGCTCAAAAAGAAAACAGCTTATTAATAATCTTACTTCCAGTTTCAAACTGCCTAAGAAAAAGGTATCGGAAAAATTGAAAAAAGCTGGAATTGAACCGACTCAACGAGCGCAAGAGCTGGAATTAGAAAATTGGTTAAAGCTTTATGAAGTATGGTTCTATGTGTAAAATTTTCACCAGAACATCCTTCACAATTTTAAGCCGCAATTTTAAACTTTAAACTTTAAACCAAATCTTATCCCCGGCCAAAAGACCAGATACATAACAATTAAAGTATAGATAAATAAAAGCGCAAATATCCATAAATGAAGCTTGCCGGGCTTTATTTTTTTATTCTGCATAATCCAAAAAGAGGCGGCGCCGATTATCATAGCCGGCAAAAAAAGAATCTTGGCGTTGAGCAGCACTACGCTTAAACTATAAGAAAAAAATATTCCCAGTCCTATTACAAACCGAGCCCAGCCTTCGCCAAGAATAACTGGAATGGTCCAGACTCCGTTTCTCTTATCACCTTCAATATCCTTTAAATCCTTAACGGGCAAGGAAAAAGTAAAAGCGATCAAAAGTCCCCAGAAAACTTTACTCGGCAAAAGAGAAATGTCTTGTCCGTCGGCCAACAAGATAAACCCGCTCAAGAAAAGCGTCACCAGCGCCAAAGCGGAAACAAAACTAGCCACAGCCGGAAATCTTTTAAGGCGGAACGGCCAAGCCGAGTACGCCCAGGCTAAAATTTGATAAGCTAAAATCAGCAGGAAAAACTTTACTCCCACAGTGAGAGCCAAAACTAGAGAGAGCAGAGAACCTACCGCAAAAAGATGCCTATAATCTTCCAGCGACATCCTCCCGGTCGCCATTGGACGATCTGTGTTAGTAATTTCATCAATCTTTAGATCTTCTCTGTCATTTAAAAAAACCGAAGCCAGCCAAGCCAGCATTCCCGCTATAATAAGATTGCCAAGCGCCAACAAAGAAAAAAAATTCCAATTAAAATTATCAGGAAAGTAAAAAAGACCTATCACAGCTCCGATAAAAATCATTCCGGCATGCAGAATTAGCTGGACCGGCCGGCTGTTTTTAACCACCAGCCAAAACTTCTCTCGAAAATTATACCAAAAGAAAAACACCAGCGCTAAAACAATCAGAAAGGCGTAGATTAGATTCATTTTCACGTTAAGCGCGTTCATAAAATCGTTATCCTTGATAGAAAAATAGCTGGCCGGAGAAAAGAACAATCCGGCCACATCGAAATTTTGAATTTCGGTTATTTTTTTGGAAGGCGAGAGAATAATAAAAGTCAGCCAAGAGGGGAAAGAACCCAAAACAAAAAGAATAATATAAGTAAAGAGCGCTCCAGTCAGAGATTTAATAATCCTATTTGTTTTAAGATAGATGTAAAATAAAATAAAGATAACGGCTAAAGCCACTTCAATCCTCACTCCGTAAGTGATCCCAATAGTTGGGTCGCTTCCAAAAAAAACAAGGAATCGGTGCCAGAGACCGCTTAAGCTGTCGAAGATGTAAAAGCTCCAGCATTTCTCCGCGCCGCAAAAGATCTTATCCAAAATGGGAGGCAGAATAACTATAAAAAATCCCCATAAAAGAACATTGGCTAACTTTTTAATTTTCTCCTTAAGAAAAACGGATAAAAAAATCAAAATAAGCAGATAGGAAAAAAGAAAAAACAGATAAGCGGCCAAAGTCGAGCCAATGAAAAAATCAAGAGATTTGTCCGTCAAACCTTCCAGTAAATTTTCCACCAGCATCCGAATGGCGATAATAGCCGAAAAGCCGAGAATCCAGTGAATTATATTCATATTATAACTCTCAATAGAGCCTATTGTCTTATGTAATTTTCGAAACATAAATTTACCAAGCTTAAGATGTAAAACTTAAAGCTCAAAACCGCAGCGCAGAGCTAACAAAAGCTTGTGAAAATATATTGCCAAATCTAAAAAACAAGATATAGTTTTACGCTTTACGCTGCAGTTTTGCATTTTGCGTTTTGAACTTTACGCTTGTTTAATAAAACTCTATCACGAACCCAACAAACTTATCAACAGCCTGTCTTTGTTGCCAAAAGCATTTTATGGTATAATTTACCCAACTTATGAAGGTGAATAAGATAAAAGTTGCATTGTCTATCATCGCAAGTTTTGCAATGTTTGCGATAACCCTTTTGGCTATGGCCGAAAACAAAAACGATAATAATATCTTTCTCGACTACGACCAAGACGGGCTCACCGATCAGGAAGAAAAAATGCTGGGAACCGATCCCCGCAACCCCGACACCGACGGCGACGGCTACACCGACGGAAAGGAAGTTCAAAGCGGCTACAATCCTCTCAAATCCGCCCCGGGAGACAGATTAATTTCCTGGACCGAAACGGATGATAAAAAATCAGCTGCAACCCGGGAAGATAAATTAAACGAAGACGCGGAGAAAATAAACAGCGCGGAGAACTTATTGGGCGGAGAACTCACCAACGACATTTTTTACGACTTTTCTTCCGATCCCGAAAATCCAAACCTTACCAATGAAATGATCGGCGAACTTATGGCGTTAACTGCGGACAAGGCTAAAAAATCAGAAGACTTTGCCGACAATCCAGATTTCTCCCTGGACGACTTCGATCAAGTCGCCGAGAAATCCCTAGAAAAAGCTGATATTATTCAAGACTTCCCTGAAATTAGAGACGAAGAAATTAAAATACTGCCCCCTGTAAACAACGAAGATCTGGAACCCGACAAAGTAAAAGAAAAGCAAAAGCAGGAAATCCAAAAGTATCTGGCTTCTCTAGCCTTTATCTTCGCTTCCAACTCGCCTTTTGCCGTAGACAGCTCCAGCGAACTTGAGTCAAACTTAACTGCCGAAAGCAACACTCTTCTTAACGCTCTCAACACCGGCGACAAAGAGACAATAGATTCTTACGCCCAAAAAGCTCAAACCGCCATCGACCAGATGAAAAATGTGGAAGTGCCTTTCGTCCTAAAAGACGCTCATAAATCCATATTAGCCCTTTCTATTTATACCGTTGGCTTAAAAGACAAAGTTTTCACCGACACCAACGACCCTGTAAAAAGCCTGCTGGCTTTAAGCTCTCTTCAGGCCGTCGCCGAAGCCAGCTTAAAAACCCAAGAAAAAATAGAATCAGTTTTGAATGAATACGGGATTAGTTTTATAGATTTTGACGGAGAAACAGATAAAGAAGCGACAAGCGATTCCAAAGACGCTAACGATAAAGACGGCGAAGAAGAAAATATAAACAGTGAGTGAGATTTCTAATTTCTAATTTCTAATTAACCTAATTGATCTAAACAAATCCCAGTGACTAATGACCAATAAAAAGTACGACCTGGAAAAAAGAACAGCCAGATTTGGTGAAGATATTATCAAGTTTGCTAAAAAAGTTCCTAGAAATACAATAACTATTCCTCTTATTAGCCAGTTGATTAAATCAGGAACAAGCACTGGCGCTAACTATTGCGAGGCTGATGATGCAGAATCGAAAAAAGATTTTATCCATAAAATTGGGATTTGCAAGAAAGAGTCTAGGGAATCTAAGCACTGGCTGAGAATGATAGTTGCCGCCGTCCCCGAATTAAAAGGCGAAGCTAGAAAATTGTGGCAAGAAGCCAAAGAACTGAATCTCATCTTTAACTCAATCATCCACAAGCTAAAGGACAAGTACAGAAAGTAATTTAGGATTTTCATAATTGGGATTTGATTAGAGCAATTAGAAATTAGGGTAATTAGGAATTCTATACAGTATGCTGAAACAATATAAAAAATTAACAGCGACAATCCTGATTTTCTCCTTTCTTCTCATCTCCACCCCCCGTCCCGCTCGCGCCGATGCGTGGGGAACTAATATGCTGTCCGTTACCTGGAAGCAGGTGCAGGAAGAAATATATTTATACATAAAAGAAACGGCTATCGCCAAACTTAAGATGATGGCCATCCGCATCGTTCAGGGAAAACTGGAAACTCTGCTTCAGGGAACCCCCGGCAAATTCGGCTTTGGCGACAGCTCTCTGATTATAGGCGACTGGAAGGAATTTATCTTCGGCTCGGCTCAAAGATACGCTGATACCATCACCAACGACTTTTTTAGCTCTATGAGAAGCGACATACCAAGTCCCTTGCGAAGCAGAGTGGTCGACCCCGCTGAAAGAGCGCTTAAGACCGATGTCTTTAGCATTAAACCAGATTTACACCTTTATGTTAGGGAGGGTAGAGCCGATAAAATCTTCGAGCCCGGCTGGGCCAGCAATCCTTGGGAAGCTTGGCGTATGGCCGCTATGCCCCAAAACGACCTGGCTTTTACCTGGCTAAGGAGCTTAGCTCTTGATCAAGCGGCTTTTGAAATAGAATCCAAAGCCAAAGAAGCCGAGGGAACCGGGCACGGATTTAAGAGCAAGAAAAAGGAGGAGTCTACTATAACAAAATGGGGTGACGGACCCTACACGCCGACAAAATGGGGTGACGGACCCTACACGCCAATATCAGAAATAGAAAAAAGATCAAAAATCGTTACTCCGGGATCCATTATTGAAGACATCACCGCTGAAATTCAAAAAATGCCTATAAAAATGATAACTCTGGCTCGCTCCATCCCGGATATAGTCGCCAGCCTCATAACCCAAATGCTCACTAAAGTTATTGACCAGGGACTGGCTAAGATCGGCGGGATGATGAATTTTTGAAAATTATCAATCCTTTATTTAACTTGCTCCATCTTAAATGAGAGGATCCAAAAAACAAAAAGCGCTATCTACTTCCACAAACAAAATAAAGAATTTCATCACTATTCTTGTGCTTATTTCTGTTATAAGCTTTCTTCTGCCCATAAATCCACAGATTGCGCACGCCAAGGATAAAACTTGGAACGACTATCTTTTAGAATTAGGAGAAATATTGGGACAGTGGGGATTTCAGGAATATCCGGCATGTCCTTATGTGTTCGCCGAGAAAGTAACAGGTATAGATAGAAGAGATATTGCTGGCGCCGCTGAAAAAAAATTCGCAGGCGCTTTGGCCGCTCCCATAGTAGCAGTCTTAATGCTTATCGAATGGATATGCAATGAATTTGTCGGTTTGGCTGCACAATTCCTTGAGTTTATGCTAAGACCCGACCTCTACAATTTCGCTCGAGAACCGCTGATACTACAGGGATGGAAAGTGATTAGAGATATTTGCAATCTTTTATTTCTCCTTCTTCTGCTTTTCATCGCTTTCTGTACAATTCTGCGAATAGAAAAATATCACGCCAAGAAAACTCTTTTAACTCTAATAATAATCGCTCTTCTTATAAACTTTTCCAAACCCATAGCTGTTTTTATTTTCGATGGCTCGCAGTTGATGATGAACTATTTTCTTAAAGCTAACGATAATTATCACACAACCATTACTGGGCTATCAAAGATAGCTGGGATAGTTTACAATCAATCTTCTAGTGTCGGAAGTCTCTTTAATCCTTTTGGGGGTGAATCGAATATTTCGATCGGCGTAGAAGTTCTCTTTCACATCATTTTTCTTTTTATTTTTGGAGTTGCCTTGATGACTCTGGGCATTTACCTGCTAATAAGGGTGGTAGCTATGTGGATAATTATAGTGGTTTCCCCAATAGCTTTTTTCGCTACTATAATTCCAGACTTCAAAAATATATCCTCCGGCTGGTGGAATGCTCTATTTAAATATTCATATATCGGACCAGTTATCGCATTTTTTCTGTGGCTTTCTACAGGCTTAGCCGAATCATTCTTTGTTAGACTGGCTTCGACAACCACACAGGGAAAAATCATATCAATGTATAACTTTATTTCCTATATGATAGTGGTTGTCTTTCTCTATGCCTCTATCATCATGGCCCAAAAATTCAGCATTATGTTCGCCGGCACGGTAACGGGATATGCGGGTAAAGCCATGAAAGGTACTGGAAAATGGCTGGGTAAAGGAACTTATAAAGCTCCCCGATGGGCCGCTCGAACAGCAGGGATTACAGGTGGGATTGCAGCGGGAATCGGAGCCAGTCGGTTTGGTAAGTATCTAACCAAAGAAGGGAGAAAAGCGGCTCAAGAAGAAAGAGAGACTAAATGGGCTGAGAGAATGGGTGTTAAAGGAGCATATGACAAATATCGCCTAAAGAAAATGGCGGAGCTTAGCAAAAAATGGAAAGATGAGGGTGCCTTGGATGATAAAGACCGCCTTAAGGAAATATCTCAAACTGGCAGCCCGATAGAAAGAATGACCGCCGCTAATGAGTTGGCAAAAGCTAAGTGGCTAGACAACGCTGAAGAATACACGAAGCTTCGCGATTCATTTAAAGGAACCTCTCTCGAGCCTATTTTTACCAGATTGGTTAAGAAAAATAGTCCCCATATACTATATGAACACGATGTCGCTGGCAACATTAGAACCCCTGAAGCCGCCTTCTTGGAATATTATGGAAGTAAAAGTCTTAAAGATATCTTAAAAGAGACTCCTGCCTCGACGCTAGAAAGAAGAGAGCTTGATTCTCTAATGGAACGTATTAGAGAAAGGTGGAATCAATTGGATGTTGGATCTCAACACAAAATAGCCGAGGATATACCCTCTGATATGTTTGCATTACTCCGACGTAGAGGATTTATCTTAACAAGCAAAGAAAAGGAGAGCTAGAGAAAAAAGAAGAAGAAAGAAAAAGACAAGAAGAGGCAGATAGAAGATTGGGGAGTAAGAGAAGAAGTGATTTGGCAAATAAAGTGATTCTCCAAAACTAAAAACTCAAATTGGGATAGCATGTATAATACAAAAATTTCAAAATCAGATACAAGAACCGAATCAAGGTGGATTGACTGGCTTACATCGCCGATATTCGTTCCTATAACTGATAACCCAGAAAGCGAAACAGACGAACAACTTAAAGAGCGCCATGAAAAATTTTTAAAATTGCCTAAAAACATCAGACACAAGCTCGCTTCGCCTGAAACCTCTAAAAAAATCCAAGTTATAGGCCAAAAGTACGGTTTTGAACTTTTGCGCTTGGCGAATATTACAAGGCTGATTCGGGAATACTATTTTGGCGAAGCGCGGTTTGAGAATTTTCCGGGAGAGATTCAAGAAAGAATGGGAGTGAGTTCATTCACGGCGCAGGAAATCACGAGGTATATCAAGCACGAAATTCTAGACTGGGATCCGTGGAAGGAATATATTCAGAGCCTTCCCAAGCTGTCTATTAAAGAAGCTGTGCAGAAATATCCTAAGGTCGGCGAGCAAAGAATCACCGAAGGTGAAATTCAAATTAAATCTTCCGACGAACCAGTCAGCCCTTCCATCATAAACTGGGTCCACGATTATGTTCTTCATTTGGGGCAGGAAAAACATTCAACTATGGAAAGAACCGACTATCTTTTTCACGCTGAAAACACAAAGGAATTAAGTTCGCAGGATCGGGAAAAACTGGCTATAATACTAAAGTCCTTTGATGAAAATTTTCCTCTGCCGATTGACACAGAGAACAACGAAGTGGTATTGGATTATTATCTTGATCGCGGAGCGGATAAACCTCATTCGGGACAAACACAAAATTTGTCTTTGCAAAAAAACAAGGGCGCAGAAGTAAATCTCGCATCCACCAGCCGCGGGGACGTTGGATATTTTCCTCAACTTAGAAAAGCCAAACAAGATGCCGAGCTAAAAACCAGAGATTTTCAAGTTCCAGAAACCCAATACACCCAAAAACTCCCGACGCCTCAATTTAAAAAAGAGCATACAAAACCATACACCAAACCTAACACCCCAAAAGCATATCCAAAACCACCCACTATGCGCAGAGACAGAGAGATTCATCCACATCAGAAGAATCCTATTAAAGAACTTGTAAAAAGTTTAGATCGCGACGAACATATTGGGTATAGCAACCCCTATCCTCAACCCGGCACCCACGCTATGCCGCCGGCAACGCTGCCGGCTGACAAAAGAGAAGAGCAAGAAGCAGATACGCGTTCACCCGTGAGAGTGAAAGGATTTACCGAGCATCAGAAAACCCAAACATTCCCGCATGAAAAATCGGCAGACGCAGAAGAAATGCCTCCGCACGAATTCATCCGCCGGAAAAAAAATATAATTCATCCGCATTCAATGCCCAACTTAAAACCTGAACCAAGAATTAACGGAAACGTGGTAGATTTAAGCAATAAGGAATAGCGCAAAGCTTAAAGTTTAAAACGCAAAACCACAGCGTAAA
>CAZIWW010000006.1:0-28862 GCA_964543275.1 uncultured Bdellovibrionales bacterium
GAAGGAATTTTTGCCCTTTTGCGAACTCCGCGCCGCAGGCGCGGTTGGGGCGGGAAGCGTTTCCGCGTTTCCTCTGTTAATAGGAAGGCAAAACGGAAAAATTTTCCTCCACATTTTTTTTAATTGCGCGTCCCCATCCCGCCTTGGCGGGACAATTAAGGAAAAGAAAATTTTTCTGTTTTGCCTGTCGCCGTAGTCCCGCGCCGGAGGCAAGCTTGGTGCGGGATAAACTCCGCGGGGCTGGCGGAAATCCCGCAGTATTGCGGGAGGGTTCAATCTATTCCGCCAGAGCGGTACTCGAAAAAGATTCGAATTTCGTCCAAACAGCACCGCCAAGTTTCAAAATTGGGGTTTTGGTGAAGTGAGTTAGAATCTTATCCAAAGGACGCCGCCATTTTTCAAATAAAAAATAAATTTAAGAAGAAATAAGCATTGTTGCGATTTGCGATAAGATGGCAAATAACAAAAGACAAAATAATTTGTTGTGCGAAATATTATCTTCTCCAAGAAAGAGGATTTCTATTTTCAGAGAAGCGCCTGTAAACAATCAAGGATTTATTCTTTTGAGCTTGTCAAAACGAATACGGCGGGATGTTATGGATAAATTAGATGACAGGGAATTAATAGACATCATTGATTATTTAGATCCAGATGAAGCAACCGATTTGTTGCAAAGCGTAGGTGTTAAAAGAAGCAAAAAACTCTTGAGAAAATTAGGCAGAGAAATAAGGGAAAAAGTTGAATTTTTGCTTAAATTCGACCCAAGAACTGCCGCTGGGCTGATGAGCTTGGATTATGTCGAAGTGAATAAAGACATTTCATTTGAGCAACTTTCTGAAAAGATTGAAAAACACGAGAAAAGAACGGGAAAATTTCCAACTGTGCTTATTGTTGAAAATGGATTTTTAGCAGGGGAGCTGCCAGCATATACTCTTGCTGTAGCTAAAAGAAAAGAGAAAATCAGTAAATATATTAAAAAAATTCCTTCTATTAAATATAATAAAAGCGAAGCCGAGATTGCTGCGATATTTAAAAAGCATACGCACAATAAAATCGCGGTTTTGGATAAAGATGAAAGTATTTTAGGAATTATTTATTCTGACGATATTCTTAAATTAATAGAAAAACAATCCTTAAATCATCTTCGTGAATTCGCGGGTGTTAGCGAAGAAGAAGATGTTCTGGACTCCGCGTTAGTAAAGGTAAAAAACAGATATAAATGGCTTATTATCAACCTTGCTACGGCATTTCTTGCCGCGTCTGTTGTGGGACTTTTTCAGGAGACAATTTCCACATTTGTTTTATTAGCTGTTTATATGCCAATAGTAGCGGGCATGGGCGGAAACGCGGGGATCCAAACCTTGGCAGTTGTTGTTAGAGGTCTGGCGCTAAAAGAGATTGAGCTGAAAACGGGCAAAAGAGTTATTTTAAATGAAATACTTGCCGGCGGAATAAATGGAGTTATAAATGGAGTTATAGTTGCCGCCGTGGCTATTTTGTGGAACAAAAATCCAATGTTTGGATTAATTATTGGATTGGCAATGATCATTAATCTTATAATAGCCGGCTTTTTTGGGGCAATTACACCCTTAGTAATGAAAAAGTTAGGGAAAGACCCGGCTTCATCAGCAACTATTTTTATAACAACCGCAACCGATGTTTTTGGATTTTTCGCGTTTTTAGGATTGGCGGCAATTATGCTGTGAAAATAGTTGGAGCTTTCTTAATTACTGCTTACTATGAGTATGAACAGGTATGCCAAAGCTTTTATCCAAACCAAAAACGCTTTTCTGCAATATGAGAATGGCGCTGGAGTGGAAGTGCTGGAAGCTTAACTTCCATTATGGAAGTTAAGCTTCCAGCGTCCTGCTGATATTATATTACCTTTGTGGAGA
Organism: uncultured Bdellovibrionales bacterium; assembly: GCA_964543275.1. Taxonomy (GTDB): domain Bacteria; phylum Patescibacteriota; class Minisyncoccia; order Moranbacterales; family UBA11712; genus CAZIWW01. The sequence continues at coordinate 1,896 of CAZIWW010000006.1, forward strand.
CGAGGCACTGCCTCGTCTCCACGTTTACAGGGTTTACATTAACAAAAATCGGTGTTAAGTTATAAGACACGGGTAACTTTTTTTATGGAAAATTTAGTTTCTGTCATTCAAGACAATTTGGGAATTAGTGTCATCTTAGCCATTTTAGTTGGCGTGGCGCTTTTGGTTTGGAATATTTTTTTGCAAATTAGCATCAGCCGCATTAAGAAAAATAGAGGGGAATTATTTTCAGGGAAGAAAACTACCGACTTAGAATCATTAATTTTAGGACATGCCAGAGAGCTTAAGGAGCTTGATCGCGATGTGCAAGATCTTTACAATATCTCTAATCAAATTCATAACCTAGCCAGCTGTTCTGTGCACAAAGTAGGAGTGGTGAGGTTTAATCCATTCAAAGACTTTGGCGGTGATCAAAGCTTTTCTATAGCCCTTCTGGACGGGCATAACAATGGCGTGGTTATTTCCAGTTTGCATACTCGCGAAGGCAACCGGGTTTATGCTAAGCCCGTTACGAAAGGAAAATCAGTGAAGTATCCCTTGGCGGATGAAGAAGTAGAGGCGATTAAGAAAGCGGAGGCGGGAAGTGTAGCTTTAAGGAGAAAAGCATAAGAGCTTTTAATTAAGGAAATTGTGGCGATTGTGGAAATCTGGGTAAATATATGGAAAGAGAGAACGGAAAAAAAGTTAAAATACCATCCCTTGTTACCGTAAAGAAATTTGCGGAGCTTTTAAATTTGCCAGTGGCGGAAGTAATCAAGGAGCTGATGAAAAATAAGATTATGGCGGCGATTAACGACGAGATTGATTACGAAACGGCGGCTATTATTGCCGAGGATTTAAATTACGAAGTGGAGCAAGATCTAGAATCAGACGGTTTAGGCGGGCTTACTTTAGAAAAACTGGACGAAATACTAAAAAAGGAAAGAGAAAGCGGGAAAAATCTCCAGCCGCGTCCGCCGGTAGTGACCATTTTAGGTCATGTGGATCATGGCAAGACGACTTTGCTGGATGCTATCCGCAAAACATCGGTAGCCGAGAAAGAAGCCGGCGGAATTACCCAGCACATCAGCGCTTATCAAGTTAAGAGAAGAGGGGAGATTATCACCTTTGTTGATACGCCTGGTCATGAGGCTTTCAGCGCTATGCGGGAACGCGGAGTGAGTCTGGCGGATATTGCCATCCTAGTAGTGGCGGCTGATGACGGAATCCGTCCGCAAACGGAAGAGGTCATCAGCTATCTAAAGGAGAAAAAAATTCCAATGGTAGTGGCTATCAACAAAATTGACAAACCCAACGCTAATATTCAAAAGGTAAAACAGGAATTAGCCGACAGAGAGATAGTAATTGAGGAATGGGGCGGAGATAAGGTCTGCGCTGAAATTTCAGCTAAGCAGAACATAGGCATCGACGAGCTTTTAGATATGATTCTTCTGGTGGCCGAGGTTGAAGATCTTAAGGCGGACCACAAACGGTCTCCGTTGGGAGTGGTGATCGAATCCTACATGGATCCCAAAAGAGGTCCTATTGCCGCCGTTTTAATAAGAACTGGAACGCTTAAAGAAGGTCAAGACATTTCCGCAGGCTCTGTTTTGGGTCGGGTCAAGAGGTTAGAGAATTTTAAAGGCGAACAAATTAAAGAAGCTGGTCCATCTACACCAGTTACGGTGATTGGACTTAACAGTATCCCTAGTGTGAATGATGTGTTTCAAGGAGTCGCCGGTTTGCGCGGAGCCAAGGGCAGGCAAAGAGGAATGAAAGTTCCGGGCTTGGACAACGGGGTTAAAAAAATTAACTCGGAGCGGATTTATGAAGATATTGAGTCTCAAAGAATAAAAAAGCTGAACATAATTTTGAAAGCTGATGTCCATGGATCGCTTGAAGCCATTGTTCAGATTTTAGCGGCCATTAAGTCTGATGAGGTGGGCATTAATTACATTGACCAGGAAGTAGGGGGAATTACCGAATCGGATGTGAAATTAGCCCAAAATTCCAAGGCGATTATTTTCGGCTTTAACAGCGAGCCGACTACCGTGGCAAAACGGCTGGCCCAGATGAATAATGTGGAAATCTGCACTTACAAAGTTATCTACGAACTGGTCGAGGAGATTAAAAGACGGCTTAGCGACATGCTGGGCGAGGAAATTAAAAGGACTGATTTGGGCAAGCTTAATGTTTTGGCGATTTTTAAAACCGGCAAGCGGGATATGATTGTCGGCGGAAAAGTAAGCTCGGGAGTAATAAAAAATCAGGAAAATATTGAGGTTGTGAGGAATGATAAAGTTATCGGCCGGGGAAAACTGGCTAATCTTCAGCAAAACAAAGTTAATGTCGACGAAGTGAGGGAAGGACAGGAATGCGGGATTACTTTTGAGGGAGAGACGAAAATTAAGGAAGGGGATGTGTTAGTTTGTTTTCATGAAGAGGTGGTGAAGAAGAGTTTATAGTTTAAGTCGCAGGCAGCGGGGCTGTTGGCGGTTGGTTTGGTTATTAGTTATAGTTTACTGGATGTTTTCCGTTCACTTATGACTAAAGATTAACGGTCTGACTTACTGCCAGTAACCAATTTCTCAATGACTCATTTTCGCATTAACCGCATCAACGAATTAATAAAAGAAACCTTAGGGAAGTTGGTCAACGAGGAGGTGGAAATTCCTTCTGGGGTTTTTGCTACTGTAACCAGAGTTGACACCTCCCGCGACCTTCGCTATGCTAGAGTGTTTTTAAGCGTGTTCCCGGAGAAGGAATTTAGAAAAGTTCTCGAGTTGTTGCGCAGGAAAATGTATGTCGTTCAAGGCAGGTTAAACAAACGGCTTCATATGAAACCGCTTCCGCGAATAGAGTTCGTGGCCGATCGCACCGAAGCCGAAGCGGATAAAATAGAGAAATTACTGAAGAAATGTAAACCAGCCGCTTAAAAGAGTTTGGAATTGTGAATTTTGAATTTAGAATAAGAATATTGAATAGATAATACTGTCAACCAAAAGCTGATCCTAGCCTGACGGACGAGCAGACGCCTCTGGCGGAAATTCTTTATTCTAGATTCCCGTTCTCAATTCCAAATTCCAAATTTTCAATTCTACAACCACATGACTTACAAGTACGCTAAAGAATTTGTTGCTATCAGACAAGAATTAGAGAAAGCCCAAAAAGTTCTTTTAGTAGCTCACTCTAGGCCCGATGGAGATACGGTTGGTTCGGTGTTTGCCTTAAGAGAGTACCTTTCTCGTTTTCCGTCCAAGGAAATTGTGGCGACTTGCACTGATAGTTTCCCGGAGTACTTGAAGAATTTTTTTGACGAGGGTTTTGCCGATTGCCGCAAAATTAAAATTTCCGACTTCGATCTTCTGATAGGCTGTGACGGAGTAGAGAGGGGATTTGAAAAAATCGTTGTCTCTAAAACTGCCGGCCAAAAGGTGATACTTTTGGATCATCATACTACCTTAAAGCTTAAATTAATTAAACCTGACATTGTTATTAGCGATGAGGAATACTCTTCTGTGTGCGAGATACTTTACGATTTTTTCGATTTTCACCGCATTGAGATTAATAAAAAAATAGCCTCTTTTCTTTTAATCGGCATCCTTAATGACACGGGAGTTTTCCAGCATGCCAATACAACGCCGCGGGTGATGGAGATAGTCGCTTCTCTTATGAGAAAAGGCGCTTCTCTCAACAAAATAATTCAGCTTACTTTTAAAAATAGAAGGCTGGAAACATTAAGACTTTGGGGAAGGGCGCTGGAAAGAGCGGAGATAAATCAGAAGACGGGAGTGATTATGTCCTATATCACTAAAGCTGACTTGGAAGAACTAAAAGCTAGCGCGGAGGATGTCGCCAGCGTAGCCGAGATACTGAATACCGTGTCGGACGCGAAGTTTTCTCTGGTTCTGTCGGAAAGGGACAATAACAAAGTTAAAGGAAGCCTTCGAAGCGAGGATTATAAAAATGTGGATGTTTCTAAAATTGCCCAGGGACTTCGCGGCGGAGGACATCGTTTAGCCAGCGGATTTGAAGTAAGGGGTAGATTAGTGAAGAGCAGAAATGGATGGCTGGTAGAATAGATAAAATTAAAAATGTAAAATGCAAAATTAAAATTTTTGGGATTGACTAAATTTTATTAAAATCTTTGTTTTACGAATTCGAGTCAAAATAAAATGTCTAAGCTAGAGGAATTAACTAGCGAGATAATAAAATGTCGCAAATGTCAACTTCATGAAACCCGGACCAATGTGGTTCCAGGCGAGGGCAGTGAAAATGCTGAAATTATGTTCATCGGCGAGGGCCCCGGCGAAAACGAGGATAAGCAGGGGCGTCCCTTCGTCGGCGCGGCGGGGAAGTTTCTGGGCGAGATGATTGAAATGATCGGACTCAAACGAGAAGGTGTTTACATAACTAATATAATTAAGTGCCGCGCGCCGGGAAACCGCGATCCGCTTCCCGAGGAAGTTGAAGCCTGCTGGCCCTGGCTTTTGCGGCAGATACAAATCATTAAGCCTAAGCTTATTGTGATTTTAGGGAGGCACGCTATGGAAAGGTTTTTGCCGAGTCAGAAAATTTCCAAGATTCACGGACAAGCCATGCGCCGGAAAGTTGATGGAATCGGCCGCCAAGTTTTTTACGTCCTCTATCATCCCGCGGCGGCTCTCTACCAGGGAAGCTTGCGGGAAACTTTAATTGCCGACTTTAAAAAAATTCCAAAAGTGTTGGAGGCGATCGGCAAAGATGAAAACGTTAAACCGACTGACAATGCGAGCGGTGTTTTGGCGGAAGAAGAGAATAAGCAGGCGAGTTTGTTTTGAAAGGTTAAAAGTCAAAAACTAAAGACCAAAACTATAAATAAAAATCTAAAGTGTTTTCGGGTTTTTACATCTTACGCTTTAATTTTCTTAGAGCGGCGCTCATTGACCATCCTATTTACAGATGCTATTTTTTAATAGAAGTTTAGCAATTTCTAAAGGTCACTGGGTGTCTCGTCCAGTTTTGAGGTATCATAAAACTGGGTTGGAAACCCAGCGGCCTCAAAGGAATTTTTTTGTGATTGTTTTAAGTTAAGACCGCAGAGAATTGGCGGAGAGATTAGAAAAAAATGTTGAAATATGGCCGGGTGGCGAAGTAGCTAACGCGGCGGTCTGCAAAACCGCTATTCATGGGTGCAAGTCCCATCTCGGCCTCAAGAATTATTTTTTGCCCGGGTGGTGGAATTGGCATACACGCAGGACTTAAAATTCTGTGGTCGAAAGACCGTGCGAGTTCGAGTCTCGCCCCGGGCACAATAAAAACTCGCGAATTTGGGATGCCTATCTATTAGTAGTAGGTGCTCCCGATCCGCGGGTTATTTAACTTAAAACATCCAGCAAATTCTGTCCGGTCATTTCTTTTGGAACTTCCAGACCCATAGCTTTTAAAATAGTAGGGGCGACGTCGCTCAAGATTCCGGAAACGGTGTTTCTGGATTGGACGATTTGGGTTTCCGATTTTTGCCGTTGGTTGTCGGGAGTAACATACCAAAATGGAACGGGAAAGGTTGAGTGTTCAGTGTCAACTTCGCCGGTTCGCTGGTTAATCATTTCTTCGGCATTACCGTGATCTGCGGTGATGAAAAGGCGGCCGCCGATTTTCAGGGCTTCCGGAATCAATTTTCCAAGACACCTGTCGACTACTTCAATGGCGGTGATTGCTGCCTTAAGATTGCCGGTGTGGCCAACCATATCCGCGTTGGCGTAATTGATAAGCATGAAATCGTATTTTCCTTTTCCTAATTCTTTTATTACTCGTTCTGTAATTTGGAAGGCGCTCATTTCTGGAGTTTTGTCATAAGTTGATGTGGATTGAGATGGAATCAGTATCCAGTCTTCTTTAGGAAACGGTTCTTCCCGACCGCCGTTGAAAAAATAAGTGACATGGGCGTATTTTTCCGTCTCGGCAATCCTTAACTGTTGTTTTTCCTGCTTGCTTAGTATTTCTCCCATGCAGTTTTTAATCTCCGCTGGAGGAAAGGCTACTTTTGCCGGTAAGTTGTCTTCGTACTTTACCATACAAACGAACTCGATGTTTTTTAAATATTTTTTTCTGTTAAATTTCAGCAAAGTTGGAAGAACGAAAGCTTTAGTTATTTGGCGAGCGCGATCCTCTCTAAAGTTAAAAAAGATTACAGAGTCTCCTTCTAGGATTATGTTAACGTGTTTTTTCTCATCTTCTATAATGGTCGGTTCCAGAAACTCGTCAGTCACTTTTGCTTGGTAGGATTTCTTAATAGCCTCGATGGGATTTTTTTCTTTTTTTCCTTCGCCTAACGTTAGGAGATTGTAAGCCTTTTCAGTTCGATCCCAGTTGTCGTTGCGGTCCATAGCAAAATATCGTCCGCAAAGCGAAGCGATTTTCCCGCAGCTAAATTCTTTAAGGCGTTCCTCTATTTCTCCGACGAATTTTATTCCGCTGGTGGGCGAGGTATCCCTTCCGTCAAGAAAGAGGTGAAGGTAAACTTTTTTAAGCTGACTGCTTTTTGCCATTTCCAACAAGGCATAGAGATGATCGAGTGAACTGTGAACACTGCCGTTGCTTGCCAGTCCTATAATATGAAGAGCGCTATTATTCTTCTTAACGTTTTCTACGGCGGCTTTTAGGGCATTATTCTTAAAGAAACTGCCATCCTGGATGGCCAAAGTTATTCGAGGAAGATTTTGATAAATGATTCTCCCGGCTCCCAAGGTGAGGTGGCCGACTTCGGAATTGCCCACCTCCTCCCAAGGAAGGCCTACGGAAATACCGGAGGCCTGTAGGAGAGTCTGGGGATAATGACGAGACAATTTATCTACAGTAGGGGTTTTAGCTTGGGCAACGGCGTTTCCCTCCAGAGATGGATTTTCCCCCCAGCCGTCAAGAATAATAAGCAGGTTTGGCTTTATCATAGAAACACTAAATCAACTAATACTTACACGAATATTATAACTAAACTTTTTATTTTTCTAGAGCCTCATTGCTTTTACCGAAATCTAAGTGACGCTAGACCCTACTTGGAATTCTATCATAGATTGGTTGGCTTTGACAAAAATAAACAAGTGTTTTAAGATGACTGATGTAGGTAATTAGTAAATTAGACAGCTTCGATTGATAACCTGATTTAAAAATTTAGAATTTAGGACTAAAAATTTAAAGCAGAACGGAACAATAAATGATTTTTAGACGTTATCAACTGAACAGCTTGCAAAATTATGGAATTGAGTTTCAGCCTTCTTTTAATTGGCATTATTTCTTTAGCCGTTGGCTCGGTATTGGGATACTTTGCCCGCCAGTCGATTGCTAAAAAGCAGCTTTATACCGCCGAGGGGAAAATAAATAAGATGGTAGAGGACGCGCAGGGTAAAGCGCGGGATGTTTTGTTGGAAGCTAAAAATAGGGCGGTAGAGATTCTCGAAGAGACTAAAAGACAGGAAAAAGAGCAGCGGGACCAAACCATTCGTTTGCAAAAAAGACTGGAAGGAAGAGAAGAGGCTTTGGATAGAAAAATGGACGAGATCGACAAAGAAAAGGATTTATTGGCGCGTCGAGCGGAAGATATCAGAAGAGTTAAAAGAGATATTGAAAACGCCCGCCGGGAGCAAATGAAAAGGTTGGAAAAGATAGCCGGATTCTCCAAGGAGGAGGCTAAAAAAGTTCTTCTTCAGCTAGCCGAGGAGCAGAATAGGGATTTACTTGCCGGTCAAATTAAGAAACTTGAGCAGGAAAATAAAAACGAACTGGAAAAGAGAGCGCGCAGCATTATGGTTTTGGCTATGCAGCGCTATGCCGGGAGCCACGTTGCCGAGACTACCGCTTCCACAGTGTCTATTCCATCGGACGAGCTAAAGGGGAGAATAATTGGAAGAGAAGGAAGGAATATTAAAACTCTGGAGAGATTAACTGGAGTGGAAATTATTGTGGACGATACTCCGGAGGCTATTGTTATTTCCGGCTTTAATGCGGCGCGCCGAGAGGTTGCCCGCATAGCTTTAGAGAAATTAGTGGAAGACGGTCGTATCCATCCCACCAGAATTGAAGAAGCGGTTAATTTTGCCAAGTCTGAAGTAAACAACAAAATCAAAGAGGCCGGAGAAGCGGCCGCTTACGACGTTGGGGTGGCCGGTTTAGATCCAAGACTCATTCAACTTTTAGGAAGGCTGCGTTTTAGAACGAGTTATGGTCAAAACGTTCTTCTTCATTCCATAGAAGTAGCTCATCTTTCCGGGGCGCTGGCGGCGGAGCTTGGCGCTGACGTAAGTTTAGCTAAAAAAGCGGGACTTCTCCATGACATAGGAAAGGCTGTTGATCACGAGATGGAAGGAACTCACGTTGAAATAGGAATTAACATCCTTAAGAAGTTTGGATTAGGCAAAGATGTTATTGACGCGATGAAGTCTCATCACGAGGACTATCCGTTCGAAAGCGATGAAGCGATGATTGTAGCGGCCGCTGACGCTCTGTCGGCTTCTCGACCGGGAGCTAGAAAAGACACGCTGGAGGATTATTTGAAACGACTTGGGGATTTAGAGAATATTGCCAATTCGTTTTCGGAGGTGGAAAAATCTTACGCTATTCAAGCCGGTCGCGAGATTAGGGTTTTTGTCAAGCCGGACAAAATAGACGATTTGGGATCTATTAAGTTGGCCAGAAGCATTGCTGATAAAATAGAGCAGGAGCTTAAATACCCGGGAGAAATAAAAGTGAACGTTTTGCGGGAAACAAGAGCGATGGAAGTAGCGCGATAATCACATAGCACATAGTATATAGCATGGAGCAATTTTTGTTCTATGTTCTATGTTCTATGTTATGTGCTCTATGCCTCATGCTCCATGAATTAAAATTGGCTTATATCCAACAAAAATAGTAGAATAGAAGCGAGTTAACTAAAATAACATCTAGAAGGAGAGGTGAATTATGCACGCGGATATAAATAAAGATGAGTTGGTTGATATGATTGCCAATAAGACCGATTATACCAAGAAGGACATTGAGTTAATTGTTGATAGCATAGTTGATACAATTATCGATGCTCTTCACGAGGATAAAAAGGTAACTCTGGCCGGCTTTGGAACTTTCCAGGTGAGCCACCGCGCCGCTCGTGAAGGAATTAATCCTCAAACCAAGGAAAGGATTACAATCCAGGCTGTTTCCACGCCTAAGTTTAAGGCGGGCAAGAGGTTAAAAGAAGCTGTGAGATCTTTGCGGAAAGCTGACGCGGCTGGTGCTTCCAGAGATTCAGATGTTTGACGGTCTTTACGTTCCATGTTTCTGCGCGACACTTATTATTTTAAAGTATCTGTTAGTTTGGCAGAACGAGCCCCGCTGGTTCGGCGGGGTTGTCGTTTGCTAAAGTCTTTACTTTTTAATAAAATGATAAGACAAAATCAGGGCTAGAGTAATACAGCGGCGGCGCGCATGCTTTGCCTGTCCGCCAATTGCCTGCGCCGGAGCGTAGTGTAGTGGCAGCACGAGTGCTTTGGGAGCATTTAGTCCGAGTTCGAATCTCGGCGCTCCGAAGACTTGAGGCGTTGGCGGGCGGGGAGCATGTAATCTCAGTTTGAATTTGGGTATCCCAAATCGGAAAATTTGCGGGGTGACAATTCCCGGTATTCCAATCAAAGTTAAATAAACGCTATGCCGAAGATAATTGTAGTAAGTGAAAAAGTTTCTCAAGATCAACTAAAAAAACAGTTGTTTTGGTTCAAGACTATGGTTAAATTTGTGGTGGATGTTGAAAGAAATGTTTTAGCCTTGGGAGGCGAGCTTCATGCTGACGCCGAGGCGCTTCTTTTGGAAAAAGGATCTCGGCAGGAAGATCTATGGGGAGCTAATTTCTATCCTTTTAAGTCAGCCAAGGATAGGATTGAATACACTTCTCTCATTAATATACGTCCGTCAGCGGGAAATAATTCTATGGAAATAAGAGATGAAAAAATTAGGGAAAGAGTGAGGGCATTGGCGGAAAAATTGATTTTGGAGCGCAATGAGCAAATGGCATAAAAATTTGGATATTGATAAATGGAGTCGATTCGCTTGGCGGGAACAGATGTTAATGGTTGGTAACGAGATAAACCGAGCCAAGAATATGCTAGCAGCTGATGATGTCGCCGAAGCTAGAACCTGTCATGAGCGAGCGCTGGAGTTAGTTGATATATCCTTGCAGGATAAAAAATGGCGCCGTCGTCTTCGGGCGCTGACTAGGTTAAGAATGCTCATAGCTCAAAATTATTTGCGGCCGGAAAGCGAATCGGAGCTGTTTAAGCTATCGGATATCGATTTTCTAAGTATATTCTGACAGCTTTAAGCGAGGAGTTGAAATTATGAAAAATTACGCTAAGGTTGGCGGCAAAAATGGAAAGCCAGCCTATCGAACGCCATCGACTTTTATATCTCGGCAAAGGATTGGCAAGCAGCGATTAAAAAAGACGGACAAATGTTTTTTCCAGGGAAAGCGCGCTAAGATTAAGATAGAGGAAAGCTAAAATTCGTTATAGATGCTGCAATCGTTCAAACAAATTCATGAACTTGCTCGCAAATTAGCTTATTATTTCTCCGATATGTAATTAATAAGTAATTCTAAATTATGAGTTTGTGGGAATCTATAAAAAGACTGTTTGGCAGATCTTTGGAGGATCAATACGGCCCTGACGCGGAAAACGAAAGTGTTGAAAGTGTTGAATTGGATCAGTCATCGTCTGCCGGTGACGCAGACAGCGATGTTGATGCGGATTGATAAAAGTAGAAATCGGATCAGGTTTGTAAGAGATGCTTAAAATTTCCCAGTCTTGCTTTCTGGGAAATTTTCTTATAAGATTTTTTTAGTTGGGTTGATAAGCTAGCGGGTGTCGTATAGTGGTTATTATATTAGTCTTCCAAGCTGAAGATGCCGGCCTGTCCCGCACCATTTCATCTGGAAAATTTATTTCAAGCGCGGGCGTGGCTCGATGAAAGAACGCTTGTTTTCCCAGCCTGCCATAGCGCGGAATTAGTATAATGGTAGTACGGCTCCCTTCCAAGGAGTAGGCGCCAGTTCGATTCTGGTATTCCGCTCATTCGCGGAGAGCATCAAGCAAAATACGCGAGTTTGATTCTTGTCGCCCGCTTAATCAGAAATGGTGCGTGGTGGAATTCCGGTCACCCGCTCCACGACAAAACTTTTATTATGATTTTCAAACTGCAAATAGAAAAAGATGCTACAAGATTAAATCTGGTTAGCGGGAATAGAACCGTTGATACTTTAAAATGGCAGGAGAATAATAATCTCTCTCGAGTTTTACTTGAGAGAATTGACCGGACGCTGAAAAAGAACGAGGTAAGCCTTGACAAAATTTGTGGATATAAGATAATGGGTAAAGTGCCGAAAAATTATACTTCCTATCGAATTGCCAAGATTACTTTCGAAAGTCTGATGTGGGCGCGAAGTACATAGCGCATAGCATGGAGTATGGAGCAATTTTTGTTTTATGTTCCATGTTCTATGTTATGTGCTGTGTGCTGTGTGTTGCGTGACGCGAGCCTTGCAAAACAAAATTCTTCGTGATAGTATTGCTATTACAAAACTTACATAAGGGGACTTGGATAAATACTCAAGTTGGTCTAATTAAATACTTTTTATAAAACCGCTTACCTGTGCGTCTTATCTCCAAGAAATTATCGAGATAAGAGCAGGGAAGCGGAATGTCTTTTATGTCTTTGGGGCAAAAAACTCTAGGGGTGAAAGAGTCTTTCAGCCCGCAGTCCTCCTTGAAAAAGAGGAAGTTTTTTAAACGTCGTCCCATGGTTTCACTGCCTAATCTGATCGAGACCCAGACGGCTTCTTTTAATTGGTTCTTGCAAGAAGGATTGAAAGAACTTTTTGACGAAGTTAATCCAATTGGCGATTTTACCGGCAAGGATCTTGAGTTAAGCTTCGGTGATTATTATTTGGACGAACCGAAGTGCGATGAAAGGACGGCTAAAGAAAAAAACATATCTTTTGAAGCGCCAATTCGCTGCCAAGTAAAACTGCTTAATAAACGAACCGGTGAAGTGAAAGAACAAGAGGTCTATTTAGGGGATATGCCTCTAATGACCAAAAGGGGAACTTTTATAATAAACGGCGTGGAGAGAGTGGTGGTTAGCCAGCTCATTAGAAGCCCGGGCGTGTTTTTCACTATGGAGTACCAAAAGGGGAAAAAGCTTTTCGGCGCTAAGATTATTCCCAATCGCGGAGCTTGGCTGGAAATTGAGACTGACTTGGAGGGAGTTATTTCAGTTAAAATTGATCGAAAAAGAAAAGTGGCCATAACTTCGCTGTTGCGAGCTTTTGGTTTGGGAACCGACGACGATCTTAAAAAAACATTTGCCGAAGTGAATAAGGGTGAAATTGATTATATTGAGAAAACCATTGAGAAGGATGCGGCTAAATCGCAAGGGGAGGGTTTCAAAGAAGTCTATAAAAGAATAAGACCGGGCGATTTAGCTACCGAAGAAAATGCTCGGCAGATGATTGAGGCCATGTTTTTTAATTTTGATCGTTACGATTTTGGAAAGGTTGGAAGGTATCGTCTAAATCAAAGATTGGAGATTGACTGTCCCAACGACGAAGAGCACCGCATTTTAAGACCGGAAGATTTAATTCTAATTATTAAGGAAATTATTCAACTTAATAATAATCCCGCGGCTCAAGCTGATGATATTGATCACTTGGGCAATAGAAGAGTTAGGAGCGTCGGCGAATTGGTCCAGAATAAGTTTAGAGCCGGGTTGGCCAGGTTGGTGAGGAATATTAAGGATAGGATGAGCACTTGCGACTTAGCCACGGTTGTTCCGGGACAACTTATTAATTCACGACCGGTGGCGGCGGCGGTTAAGGAATTTTTTGCCTCTTCCCAACTTAGCCAGTTTATGGACCAGGTTAATCCTTTGGCCGAGTTGGAACACAAACGAAGGTTGAGCGCTATGGGGCCGGGAGGGCTTACCCGAGAGCGGGCGGGGTTTGAAGTTCGAGACGTTCATTCTTCTCACTACGGACGAATTTGTCCAGTGCAGACGCCGGAAGGTCCCAACATTGGTTTAGTAAGTCATTTGGCTTGCTATGCCAGGATTAACGAGTTTGGGTTTATTGAAACTCCCTATCGAAAAGTTGTTACTAAGGTGAGGAATAGGTTAAGCGAGATTAAAAATAAAGTGGCGAGCGATGATATAAAAGATAGAAACGGAGAAATTATTATCTCCAAGGGCGATAGGATAACGGCCGAGGCGGCTAAAAAAATCGCCAAGCTAGATTTAAAAGAAATTTCCATTAAGCCTTTAGTGCTTAAAGAGATTGAGTATCTCAACGCCACTATCGAAGACAGAAAAGTTATTGCCCATGCCGATGTGGAAGTGGACGAGGAAGGCTATATTATAAAAGAAAAGGTTGAAGCCAGAGTGAAGGGTCAACCAGCTATGATTGAATCAGACAGAGTCGATTATGTTGATGTGTCCACTAAACAATGTATTTCCATAGCTACGGCTCTTATTCCATTTCTTGAACATGATGATGCTCACCGAGCTCTTATGGGATCAAATATGCAGAGACAGGCTGTTTCCTGCATTGCTCCACAGGCTCCGCTAGTCGGTACTGGTCTGGAAGACAAGGCGGCAGCGGATTCCGGGCAGGTTATTCTAGCTCAAAAGGACGGAACGGTTTTAGAAGTGGATGCCGGGCACATAACGGTGAAGGAGACAGATTCCAAAGGTAAAAGCGTTAAAAGAGTTTATCAGCTGCAGAGTTTTGAGAGATCGAATGCTTTCACATGCATGAATCAGATTCCTCGAGTGAGAAGCGGCGACAAAATTGTTAAAGGACAGCTGTTGGCAGACGGAGCTTCTACGGCTAATGGCGAGTTGGCTCTGGGCCAAAATGTTTTAGTGGCTTTTATGCCTTGGGAAGGGGCTAATTTCGAAGATGCTATTGTTATTTCCGAGAGACTTCTGCAAGAAGACCGTTACAGTTCTATTCATATTGAAGATTTTTCTGTTGATGTTCGGGACACCAAACTGGGCCCGGAGGTTGTTACTAGAGATATTCCCAATATCGGAGAAGAGAGACTTAAAAACCTGGATGAGACTGGCATTATTCGTATTGGAGCCGAAGTTTCTTCGGGCGACATTTTAGTTGGCAAGATTTCGCCCAAGGGCGAAGGGGATTTGACGGCAGAGGAGAGATTGCTTCGAGCTATTTTTGGAGAGAAGTCCAAAGATGTTAAGGACAGTTCTCTTTATCTTCCTCACGGCGAACACGGAAAGGTAGTGGATGTAAAAATATTTTCCCGGGATTACGGAGATAAATTGCCAGCGGGCGTGATTAAGCAACTTCAGGTGAGTGTGGCCCAATTGCGTAAAATATCGGTGGGCGACAAACTGGCTGGCAGACATGGAAACAAAGGAGTTATTTCCAAAATATCGCCTGTGGAAGATATGCCATATCTTCCAGACGGGACTCCGGTGGATGTGATACTAAATCCGCTTGGAGTCGCTTCCAGAATGAATATCGGTCAAATTTTGGAAACCCATTTAGGCTGGGCGGCGTCGAAGCTTGGATATACGGCGGCTAGCCCATCATTGGACGGCATAAGCGAAAAAGATATAAAAGAAGAGCTTAAAAAAGCCGGTTTGCCGGAGGATGGAAAAATAAAACTGGTAAACGGAAAGACTGGAGAATACTTTAATGAAAAGACAACGGTAGGTTATATGTATGTGATGAAGCTTAATCACCTGGTTGACGATAAGATTCATATGCGTTCCATTGGTCCTTATTCTCTTATTACGCAGCAGCCGCTTGGAGGCAAAGCCCAATTTGGCGGACAGCGTTTTGGGGAAATGGAAGTCTGGGCGCTGGAAGGCTACGGCAGCGCCTACACTCTTCAGGAAATGCTGACTGTAAAATCCGATGATGTTTTGGGAAGGTCGAAGGCTTATGAGTCTATTATTAAGGGCGAGCAAATTAAGAGTCCCAATGTTCCAGCCTCGTTTCATGTTTTGGTTAACGAACTTAAAAGCCTCTGCTTGAATGTAGAGCTTATCGGGATGAAAAAGGAAGAGGAGGAAAAAGAGAAAGAGGTTAAAGAAAGACAGTGATATTTTTATTGGTTTTAGACAAGGAATTAGGAATTTTGAATTTAGAATTAAGAATGGGAATCGAGAATAATCCACCTCCGGCAGGCAGAATTCTCTACTCGATGTTCTTATTCTAAATTCACAATCCACAATTCAATAATAAGTATATGATTCAAACTTCAACTACCAAAGTAAACGATTTTGATTCTATCCGTCTTAAGCTGGCCAGTCCGGACGATATTTTGAGTTGGTCGCACGGAGAAGTTACCAAGCCGGAGACTATAAATTACAGGACTCAACGTTATGAAAGAGACGGTCTTTTTTGCGAGAGGATTTTTGGTCCTTCAAAAGACTGGGAATGTTATTGCGGGAAGTACAAACGTATAAGGTATAAGGGAATAATTTGCGATAAGTGCGGCGTGGAAGTAACTCGCTCCATTGTTAGACGGGAAAGGATGGGACACATTAAACTTGCCGTGCCTGTTTCGCATATTTGGTTTTTGCGTGGCGTGCCGAGTAAAATTAGCTTAGCGCTTAATATGTCTTCGCAGGAACTGGAAAAAGTGATTTACTTTGCCAGCTACATAGTTATAGAAGTCGATGAAGAGGCTCGGGATCAGGCTTTGCGGAGGATAGATTCTGAATTCAAGATGAAGCGCAAGGAATTAAAAGGCAAAGATCGAACTGAAAGCGTCGCGGATAAACTTGAAGAACTAAAAAGCGTTTATCAAACTACTAAGGAAGATTTAAGGAATTTGAAAAAACTACAGATACTTTCCGAGGTTGACTACTTCAATCTTTCTATGAAGTACGGCCATGTTTTTAAGGCCGGCATAGGCGCGGAGGCTGTTCGCAAGATATTTGAGGATATGGATTTGGAAAAGGAGATAGAGGTCATCAGCGGGGAATTAAAGAGCGGTAAAGGCGCGGACAAAAAGAAATCTTTAAAGCGTCTTAAATTATTTCAAGGTATGCGGCAGGCTGGCATTCGGCCCGAGTGGATGCTTCCCACGGTAATTCCGGTTATGCCGCCGGATCTTCGGCCAATGGTTCAACTTGATGGCGGAAGATTTGCCACTTCCGATTTAAATGACTTGTATCGAAGGATTATCAACCGCAATAATCGACTCAAGAAGCTAATGGAGATAGGAGCCCCGGAGGTTATTGCTCGAAACGAGAAAAGAATGCTTCAGGAGGCGGTGGATGCCCTTTTTGACAACAGCGCTCGCAGAGGGCAAACATCAGTGGCGGCTTCAACCGGGCAAAAAAGAGCTCTGCGATCTCTAGCCGATATGCTTAAGGGGAAGCAAGGGAGGTTTAGGCAAAATCTTTTGGGGAAGAGAGTGGACTATTCGGGCCGAAGCGTTATCGTAGTTGGTCCCCAGCTAAAACTTCACCAGTGCGGACTTCCAAAGAAAATGGCTCTTGAATTATTTAAGCCTTTTATCATAAATAAGTTGATTGAAAAGGAATATGCTCATAACGTTCGCAGCGCCGGCAAGATGGTTGAGTTTGAAGCCGAGGAAGCTTACGAAATTTTGGATGAAATTATTGAAAATCATTTTGTTCTGCTTAACCGAGCTCCGACTCTTCATCGATTGAGCATCCAGGCTTTTCAGCCGGTTCTAATTGAAGGAAAGGCTATTCAGATTCATCCTATGGTTTGCGCGGCTTTCAACGCTGACTTTGACGGCGACCAAATGGCGGTGCATGTTCCGTTGACCGTCGGCGCCAGAAATGAATCTAGGGATATTATGCTTTCTTCCGGAAATTTGCTTAAGCCAGCCAGCGGCGACCCGATTACTATTCCGTCTCAAGATATGGTTTTAGGCTGTTATTACATGACTTGCGTTAAAAAAGGATTAAAAGGAGAAGGAAAAATTTTTGCCGATGAGAAAGAAGTTTTACTTTCTCTTCACTTCGGCAGCATTAATCTTAGAGCGGAAATCGAGTTGAACATCAACAAGGAAAGGATAAAGACTTCGGCTGGCAGAATTCTTTTCAACGAGATACTTCCAGATGAAATCGAGTTTATAAACGAGGAAATGGATAAAGGAAAATTAAGAAACTTAATAGCTAAAAGTTTGGAAGTGGTTGGGCAGAAAAGAACGGCCAAGTTAGTTGACGATCTTAAAAATCTTGGATTTTCCGTGGTTACTAGTTCCGGCATTAGCTGGGGTATGGATGATCTTAAAATTCCGGAGAAGAAGGAAAGAGTTATAAAGGAAGCCGAGAAAAAAATAGGGGCGGTGAATGATCAGTTTAATATGGGGCTTCTTACCAATCAGGAAAGAAAGAATAAAGTTATTGAAATTTGGAGCGAGGCCAAGAACGAAATTACGGAGGCGGTTAGAGATTCTATGGACAAAGGAGGTCCGGTTTACGCTATGGTCTATTCTAAAGCGCGCGGCTCGGAAGCGGTAGTGGTTCAGATGGCTGGCATTAAAGGGCTGGTGACTGGTCCGACCGGAGAAACCATTGAGCTTCCGGTTAAGTCTTCGTTTAAAGAGGGATTTAATGTTTTGGAATATTTCATTTCCACTCACGGAGCTAGAAAGGGAATGGCCGATACCGCTCTTCGTACGGCTACGGCCGGCTATCTAACCCGACGTTTGGTGGATGTGTCTCAAGATGTTGTGGTGCGCGAGGAGGATTGCAAAGATAAAGAAGGTTCTTTTATTTATAAGGAAGATTCGGAAGCGGTTGGCATAAGTTTTACCTCCAGACTTACTGGCAGATTTGCAATTGAAGATATCTGCGATCCCAAGACTGGGGAACTTATTCTAGCTGGAGGGGAGATGATTACTAAAGGCATAGCCGAAACAATTGAGAATAAAGGGATAGATAAAGTGAAAATAAGATCGATAGTAACATGCAGGACTAAAAGAGGTGTTTGTCAGAAATGTTATGGGCTTGATTTGGGCAGAAGCGAGTTGGTGCAGATCGGTCAGGCAGTGGGCATTGTGGCCGCTCAAGCCATCGGTGAACCAGGGACTCAGTTGACTATGAGAACTTTCCATATCGGCGGCGTGGCCGGGACAGATATTACTCAAGGTTTGCCTAGAGTAGACGAAATTTTCGAAGCGCGTCCTCCGAAAGGCGAAGCGGCTATAGCTGAAGCTGACGGCCAGGTTGTCGATATTAAGGAAACGGAAAAGGATAAAATCATTCGGATAGAGCTGTCAAAAACCGGCAAGAAGAAAGGGGAAATAAGAGAATATGTCGTTTCATCGGTTATGGACGTTAAAGTGAAAAACGGGGACTTGGTTGCCAAAGGGCAGATTCTTAGCGAGGGACACCTGGATTTAAAGAAATTGTTTAAGATTAAAGGCAGAGAAGCGGTGTATCGGTATATTGTGAAAGAAGTTCAGGAAATTTACAGCGCCCAAGGCGAAGGAATTAACGACAAACATGTTGAAATTATTATTCGTCAAATGCTCTCTCGGGACAGAATATTGGATCCAGGCGACACAGGTCTCTTATTGGGAGATATAGTAGAAGATGTAGTGTTGGCGGAGGCCAATGAAGAAGTTAAGAAAGCCGGGAAGAAACCCGCCAAGTCTGAAAAGCTTCTTTTGGGAATTTCCAAGGTGGCTCTTTCGACCGAAAGTTTTCTATCAGCCGCGTCTTTTCAGGAGACTGCTCGCGTTTTAATCAATGCGTCGGTGACCGGCAAAGAAGACAAGCTTCGCGGACTTAAAGAAAATGTGATTATTGGAAAATTAATTCCGGCCGGAACGGGGTATAGGGGATAGTGTTTAATATATTGCAGTTGGTATTTTGGTATAGAGAAAAATTCCCATTCAAGCGGGATTTTTCTTTTGAGTTTTACTACAACTAGTTGTAGTAAAGAAAATATAAGTTTGCAGTATGCTGAAATTTTTGGAAACAACTTACCGATTATGATGGAAAATATTTGCAAATTCTATAAATTATATTCTTCCCGATCGCTTAATCATAAAGACTATATTTTCATTGGCGTTTTGCTCAATGATTTTGATGTTCGGGTGATTTCTCTTCCATACGCGAAAAACTTCGTCGGCAAAAGCCTGTCCAATTGTTTTAACCTCGCGAAAATCTAAAACAATGGTTTTAAATTTATCCAGTCCTGAAAGAATTCTTCGGGCTTGAGAGCGAGAGATGTAGTCTGTTCCCATTTTGTAGAGCTTAACAACAGCTTTTGTTTTGCTGAATTCGAAAGACTTATCAGTATATGCGTCAAATATTTTCTTTAGCGATCTTTTTGACTTAACGGAAATGGAAAAAGAAACTTTTGTGCCGGTTGTTTGCTTAACATCCTCAATAAAAATATCCTCAAGCAAGTTATTGAAAAGCAGCCTTTTACTTGAACTTTGAACAATTAAAATGTCTGCGGCTTTGGAGGTAAAGAATATTCCCTCACCGCTATGTTCTTTTGGGGCTGTGGTTTGTTTGCCTTTGAGGAGATCTTGAACTGCTTCAAGGTGACTTTTAAGTTTATGTTTTTGCATGATGTTGTTAAATATTCCAATTCCCTTATCAATTACATCGAAACTGATTCTATTCTCGCGTCTTCTAAAAAATATTTCTATTTTCTTGGAACGAGAGTGTTCAATGGCGTTGTTGAGCATTTCAGTGAAGGCATAATCTAGAATACGAGAGATATTTTCCGGAAGATCGGAAAAGATTCCGCTTTCTTTTTTTATTCTCTCAAGGACAAGATCTTCGGAAAGATTTTTGTTTTCCAAGGTGTAGTGGACGGCTAAAATCTCCAGCTTAGCCATAGCGACGGATTTTTTATCCGCTTTTACATAGAAGGTTTTTCTGGCTTTTCCGAGACGAACAATTAAACCTTCGTTTTCGAGCTCTTTAAAAAAGCGGTTAATATAAGCTCGGGAAAAGCCGGTTTCTTTTACAATTTCCGAAGATTTAACTTGCCTTTTTTTTGACAGCTTTTTGAGAATAATGGAGCGAATATCCATTTTGTTACGCTTATTGTTTACGATACTATATTATCATTTTATGATATAATTGTCAACATATTGTAGACTAATTAAAAAAGGACGAATGTATACGCCCTCTGCGTTTTGAGGATACTGGGCTTCCAGTCCAGTATTTTAAGACCGGATGTGATGTCCGTTTTTTTCTCTTTTCTTATCAGTTTACAGTATACTGTAATACTGTAAACGGAGTAGGGAATGTCTAGATTCTCTCCAGCACATAATACAAATTTTTATCACCCTTTCCGGTCGGAAGTTCTTCGCGGCTAACCCCGACTATTTTAAAGCCGGTCAGCCGTGCCAGGTTTTCGATATCCTCGCGGGAATAGGCGTAGCGAGCGGCGAAGTGTTTGCCGTCCGGTGAATCATAAATTGCTCCTTGGCGGCAATGTTATTCTTTTTTCAGAAGAGAGATAGAGAAACTGTTTCTTTCATAGGAATTGCCAATTTTCGACCTGTTTTGTTTTTGTACCTATCGAATCTTAATAGTTTGGAGAAAAAACTTACCACTTTCTGAATTTCGTTGTATATTTGAATTACAGTTTTCATAGTGGTGTGGGATTGAAAGATTACTTTTTTATTTTCATTCTATATCATCATGAGAACTTTAGGGAGTTTTGTAATTTAAGGAAAAATACAAAGGTATGAACGGGAAGTCACTGCGCCAGACAAAACTAGCGCCCGCCAGCGAGTTTCCCTTTGAGGTGGAGATTAATCTTTATGGGGGGGCGAAACATTGGCATTATGTTCTTTGGAGAGCAAATCGGACTTATTATTGAGAGCGAGAAGATTTACAATACCCTCAAGAGTGTTTTTGAAATGAACTGGAAAACGCTTGCCTAGGACTTTTTAGGATGTAATTTGTATGCTAGAATAGACGAGTAAGAGATATTTATGGGTCGCAGAAAATTAAAAGAAAACGGGAATGGCAAATTGGAACGCAAATATCCTATGCTGGAAGGCGATACAAAGAGAAGTATTGTAGCCGTTTTTTTGTTAGCTTTGGCGCTGATAAGCGTGTTGAGTCTGTTTAACGCGGCGGGTCTGGTGGGCGTTTATTTAAACAGAGTCTTAGCGCTGGCTTTTGGCTGGGGAAGATTTTTATTGCCGCTTCTTATGGTGGTGATGGGAGTGATGTATTTCAAAAAAGAATACGAGGCTAACTATGTATATATCGCTTCCGGGTTTGCGATCTTTTTAGCCAGTCTCTTGGGCATCTTTCATATTTTTTATCCACTGGATCAAATGATTGATTTGGCCAAGCAGGGGACGGCCGGCGGTTTTTTGGGAGCGGCGGTAGCCTATCCGGCGCTTAAGCTGTTTGGATTCGTGGCGGGAATTATTATACTAGCTGCCTTTGTGATAGCCTCTATCCTTTTGGCTTTTAACATCCCCCTGCGAGCTCTAGCGTTAGGAATAATGGAGCGATTTAGAAAACCTAGCCAAGAAGAGTTCGACATTAAGGAAATAAAGGAAAGGGAAACTGAACCTGCGGAGCCGGTATCTGGGGAGAAATTCAAAATAAGCTCTGTTTTACGAAGAACTCCTCGTGAAAGTGTGACAGCTAAGCGAATTGCGACCGTAAAACCTTCCGGCTCTGGCTGGAAGCTGCCGCCGCTGGATCTTTTAGAGAGGACCACAGGGGCTCCTAAAGGGGGCGATGTGCAAGCTAATGCTAAGATTATTCAGAAAACTCTTGGAAATTTTGGCATTGAAGTTGAGCCGGGCGAGATTAATGTTGGACCGTCAGTAACTCAATATAGTTTTAGACCGGCTGAAGGTGTTAAGCTTAGCCGAATTACAGCTTTGCAGAACAATTTAGCTCTGGCACTGGCTGCTCATCCGATTAGGATTGAAGCTCCTATTCCAGGGAAATCGCTGATAGGAATAGAAGTACCCAATAAGTCCTCTGCTTTAGTCCGATTGCGCAGCGTTTTGGAGAGTCGTGAGTTTTCCGAGCGGAAATCCAACTTGACTCTGGCTTTGGGTCAGGACGTGGCTGGAAAGTTTGTCACCGACGATCTTTCTGAAATGCCGCATCTTATGATCGCCGGGGCCACTGGAACAGGAAAAAGCATCTGCATTAACTCCATCATTACGGCTCTTATTTACCAAAACTCTCCGGATGATTTAAAATTAATTCTTATTGATCCCAAAAGGGTGGAGCTTACCGCTTTCGATGGAATTTCCCATCTTTTAACACCGACTGTTGTTGAAAATGGAAAAGTGGTTAATGCTCTTAGATGGGCGATTGGAGAAATGGAAAGAAGGTATCATCTTCTGCAGGAAAATGGGTCAAGAGATATTTTTTCCTATAACAGTAAAATAAAAGAGGGTAAGGTTAGGAAAAGCACAGATGAAGAGACTGGAGAAGTTGTCGAGGAGGAGGTAAAACGTTTGCCATATATAGTTATCATTATCGATGAGTTGGCTGATATTATGGCAGGTCATGCCAAGGATGTAGAAGCGGCAATTGTCCGCATTGCCCAAATGGCGCGCGCTGTTGGAATTCATCTTATTGTTTCTACCCAGCGACCTTCGGTGGAAGTGTTGACCGGTCTCATTAAGGCCAATATTACTACTCGTATTGCTTTTCAAGTAGCTACTCAAATTGATTCAAGGACTATTCTTGATATGGCAGGGTCGGAGAAGCTGTTGGGCAATGGCGATATGCTTTACCTCAACGCTAAATCGGCTAAGCCAAAGCGGATTCAGGGGGTCTTTATATCAGAGTCAGAGATAAAAAAAGTGGTCAAGTTTGTTAGAAGGCAAAACAAAGGAGAAGTTGAATACGATGAGGAGGTTACGGCGCCGCAAAAATCGATTCCCGGAATAAGATGGTCGGGCGGCGAAGGCAGCGAGGGAGAAGAGGAATTATATGAAGAAGCTAAGGATATAGTGATAAAAAGCGGCAAAGCCTCGGCCTCTCTTTTACAAAGAAGATTGAGGGTTGGCTATGCCCGAGCGGCTAGGCTTTTAGATATGCTGGAGGAAAATGGAATAATTGGCCCAGCCGACGGGTCTAAGCCGAGGGAAATTTTAGTAAGTAAGCATGATGGAGAGCGGCCAGGAGTTGATTACAAAGACAGCTTGGAGGATCAGCAAGTGAGAGACAGTTGGCGAATGTGAGAGAAATGAGTTATAATGGATTAAAACAAAAACGAAAATTAAAAACAGGCTTTGTTTTAAACGCGATCCTGTTTTTATTGTAGGAATATTACCATACTTAATCATTATCATTGTAAAATTAATCTCTACTTTATTTCAACCTAGTTTTTATTAATTCCTTGAAATAAATAGAAATTTACTTTGCGAAATTAATAGAAATTAATTGTCCAAAGAAGAAACACCGTATGCTCCGCGGTTTCACCAGGAAAAAAGTTAACTCCTATACTTTAGGGGAATTATTGAAGGAAATTAGGAAAGAGGGGAGGATAAACCTTTCTGAACTTTCTCGGGAAACCAAAGTTCCTGTAAAGTATCTTATTATGATAGAGGATGGACGGTATGAGTCATTGCCTCCGGATGTTTACGTCAAAGGATTCTTAAAAAGCTACGCCGAGTATCTGGGAGTTGATCCCAAGAAGCTGATTAAGCTTTATCAAAAGGAAAAGGATATTAAAAATAATCTAAGGAAAAACGGCAGACTGGAAGATTCTACGGTAAAGCTGGTCAAGGCGCCTCGGCTTGTTATTACTCCCAAAGTGTTCGCCGTTAGCCTGATCGTGCTGGCGGTAATAGGTGGATTTATTTACTTATACAAGGAGATCGGTCGATTTGCCTCCACGCCCAGATTGGTTATTACTCAACCGACAGGCGATCAGTCAATAGAAGGAAATTCAATTACGGTTGTCGGTTTTACTGATCGGGATTCAAAGCTTACCATTAATGACCAGCCGGTGCTGGTGGACGACGATGGCAAGTTTAAGGAGAACATTCTTCTGCAGGAAGGCGTAAATACTATCACCATAACGGCTGTAAATCGTTTTGATAAAAAAGCCTCTGAAACATTGAACGTTAAGTCTAACTATAAAGTAGATATAGCCGCTAGAGATCAGGGGCGGGAGGAGACGGCTTCCAACGATGAGGGGAGGATAAGCGGAGAGCAAGATGCCAGAAAGCGGGTAGAGCTGACTGTTAGAGTGAATGAGCTTCCAACTTGGCTTTCAGTCGAAGCGGACGGTAATTTAGTTTACAGCGGGACTATGCTTCCCGGTTCGGTACGGGACTTTAAGGCCGAAGAAGAAATCAGAATAACAAGCGGAAAAGCTAACCAGACTTTAATAAGAGTAAACGGGCGGGATGAAAAAGTTTTAGCCGACACACCGGGGATAGTGAGAGATGTTGTGTTTACACCAAATGATTAAAAGAATATTTTTCTGATGAATTTACGAACGAAATTATTTCTAGGCGGATTACCCGAATTTCAAAATCCAAATTCTAAATTTCAAATCAATTTCAAAAATCTTAATTTCAAATTTAACCCTTTGGATTTGATTTGAAATTCAAGCTTTGAAATTTGAAATTATTATCACTAAATATGATTTTATGTCTAAAGAAAAAGGTAATAAACAATCAGTCTTGGAGGAAACAGTAAAAGAAATTAAGGACCGGTTTGGCGATGGTTCAATAATGAAATTGGGGGATGTAAAAAGAGTTGATGTGGCGGCTATTCCAACCGGGTCGCCGTCGCTGGATATTGCGCTTGGGATTGGCGGTGTTCCCCGTGGTAGAGTTATTGAAATCTACGGACCGGAGGCTTCGGGGAAGACTACTTTATCTCTCCACATTGTAGCCAACGCGCAGAAATCGGGGCAGGCCGCTTTTATCGACGCCGAGCACGCGCTGGATCCGGCTTATGCCAAAATAATCGGTGTTAAAATTGAAGATCTTTTGATTTCCCAGCCGGATAATGGAGAACAGGCCCTCGATATCGTTGAAACTTTAGTAAGGTCCGGCGCGGTGGATGTGATCGTGGTGGACAGCGTGGCGGCGCTTACTCCCCAAGCGGAAATCGAAGGCGAGATGGGCGATCAGCATGTGGGTCGCCAAGCCCGGCTGATGTCGCAGGCTCTTCGCAAGCTCACGGCTCTTACGGCTAAGGGTAATATTACCGTCATTTTTATCAACCAGATTCGAATGAAAATCGGAGTGATGTTCGGCAATCCGGAAACCACTCCCGGCGGGAACGCGCTTAAGTTTTATTCCTCTGTGCGCATCGAAGTCAGGCGCCAGGCCCAGATTAAACAGGGAGACAATATTGTTGGAAATAGAGTAAAGGCTAAAGTAGTCAAGAACAAAGTAGCTCCGCCTTTTCAGACAGCCGAGTTTGACATTATGTATAACGAAGGAATCTCTAGGTCGGGCGATCTTCTTGATACCGGCGTTAAATACGGTGTGGTGACTAAAAGCGGAAACTCTTATTCCTTCGACGGAACCAAACTTGGAGTCGGCCGCGAAAGAGCCAAGCTTTTCCTCAAAGAAACTCCAAAAGTATACAGCGAGATCTTAAAGGCTGTGAAGGAGAGGACGAGGGAGTAGAGTAACTAATTAAATAAAAGTCGGTGCGCGTGGAATTTGTTGCGAAACCTGTGGATTATTTACTAGGAAGATTTGCTCTGGTTGCGAAAAGAGTCAGAAACAAGTTAAATTTTTGAAGAATATAAACGCAAATTGTCCTGTTCTTGATGTGCTGTAAAAAATAAAGTTAATGTTTGTTCCAAGCACTGCAATAAATTCCCTTGCGAAAAATTTAAAGGTTGGTCATTATCCGATGAATGGCTTGAAGTGTTTAAAGAAAGGTTAATCTCCAAAGAGTGATTGTTTTTTACGGTCAATGCTTCGTAACCTAAAACAGTAACAGGTATATGCCTGTTACTGTTTTGAAATTATAGGATTTTAACCAGTTTTAGAGCAGCGAGCTTCATACCGGTTAACGCGTCTCCTTTTATCTGAATTTATCGGTGAGTATGATATATTGAGTACTGTCGGGTTAGTACTTATTATTGTTGTCGCAAGCAATTAAGTTGTCAATTAAGTTGTCAAAATAAACCATATAGACAATTTTTACAACAATTACGTCTCCTATGTATTTCTAGTTTTCCTGCTCTGGTCGAGAAGATAGTTTTATAAATTGAAGTAGGCGTAGAGTTTACTCTCGTGAAGCATTTTTTCCGCCGTGATGATTTCAATAAATTTCGTAACTTCGAATATTTTCGCGACAAGGAGAATCTCATCTTCGCAAGGATATGGATATACCCAGACGCTCTTTTGTAAGCGGTAAAAACCGAGCTCCTTGATTTTTTCCCGTAGAGCTCGGCGGGCGCGGTCGAGTTTTTTAGGGTTTACGGGAATGTCAAAGATAATGATTCGCCATTTCTTGTCCCAGCGTTTCGGCTTGGGAATGGTAAGTGAATCAAAAAGAAATTCTTTTATCTTTACTTTTCCCTTGTTTGCCAGTCGCACTTTGATTTGGTTATTCTTTTCGCTGGTAATCTCGATCAATTTTCGTCGCTTCAGGTTATTATAGGCTGTGTATATTTGTTTTTTTGAATATCGATAGGAAGCTCTGTATCTCCCGGTGGTTTTGAATAAACCCGGCGCAACTGCTCCAGCAAAAGATATTCCACCCAAAGCCAGTATCATCAGAAGGAATTTACTGGCTGTTGCAGAAAAACTGTCATCTTCATACAGAAAATATTCAATTTTTTCTTTAAAGCTTTTTGAATTTTTCATAATTTACCAATTCGTTGGAAAATGGAAAAGTTTTCTATCACTGCCTTTAGAATATTACTAGTGGTTGATATTGTCAAGTATATCCATATGGACAATAATGACAATAAAATAAATAGTGAAATAAATGGTAAAGTGAATATTAGTTATGCGCGAGTATCATCAATTGGTCAAA